>JBBDIH010000056.1:0-7504 GCA_040880505.1 Minisyncoccota bacterium | reverse complement strand
ATAAACCTTTAAATTACGATATATCTACAGGCTTTAGTTTATACTTTTTTATAATTTTGTAAAACTCTTCCTGTTCTAAAGTTTCTTTCTCCATCAAGGCTTCTGCTATTGATTTTAGAACTTTTTTATTCTTTGAAATAATCTTTTTAGCTGATTTAAATGCTTTATTGATTATCTTATCTACTTCTTCATCTATTTTTGAAGCTATGTCTTCAGAATAATCTTTTTCTGAAGAAATTTCTTTACCTAAGAAAACATTTCCTTCTGAATTACCAAAAGTTCTTGGACCTAGTTTATCACTCATTCCATATTTTGTAACTAAGTTTTTTGCTATTTCTGTTGATTTTTTAAGATCATTTGAAGAGCCAGTTGTTAAATCTTTAAAAGTCTGGGTTTCTGCAACGTAACCCCCAAGAGCAACAGCAAGATCAGCTATAAAATGTGATTTTGTTTTCAATCTTCTTTCTTCAGTAGGTAATTTAATTGTATAACCACCAGCTACGCCACGACTAACTATTGAAACTTTATGTACTGGATCTGCCTCTTTTAATGCTGCGGCCACAAGAGCATGTCCTGCCTCGTGAAATGCAGTTATCTTTCTTTCTTTATCAGAAATAACCCTTGATGTTCTTTCTGGTCCTAGTATTACCTTTTCTATTGATTCAAGTACATCAGCTTCTGAAACTTTCTTTTTATCTTGTCTTGCAGCAAATATAGCGGCTTCGTTCATTAAATTAGCTAAATCAGCACCAGAAAATCCAGGTGTTCTTACCGCTATTTTTTTGAAATCCACATCTTTATCAAGAGGTTTTTCTTTAGAGTGTATCTTCAATATTTCTGTTCTATCTTGTATGTCTGGCATGTCCAAAAATACTTGTCTGTCAAAACGACCTGGTCTAAGTAATGCTTTGTCTAAAATGTCAGGCCTGTTAGTTGCGGCAATAACAATAACGTTTGAGTCTCTGTCAAAACCATCCATTTCAACAAGAATCTGATTTAAAGTTTGTTCTCTTTCATCGTGTCCTCCACCAAGTCCGGCTCCTCTTTGTCTTCCAACAGCATCAATCTCATCGATAAATATTATAGAAGGTGAAGTTTTTTTAGCTGTGCCAAAAATATCCCTAACACGACTAGCTCCAACACCAACAAACATCTCAACAAACTCTGATGCAGATATATGGAAAAAAGGCACTTTACTTTCTCCTGCTACTGCTCTTGCTAAAAGAGTTTTACCTGTTCCAGGAGGCCCAACTAATAGAACCCCTCTTGGTATTCTTGCTCCTATGTCTAAGAATTTCTTCGGTGTTTTTAAAAATTGAACAACTTCTAAAAGCTCTTCTTTTGCTTCTTTTAGTCCTGCAACATCATCAAATAAAACTTTTGTTTTTTTATTAGGAACAGAAAGTTTTAAATTAGCTTTACCAAAGTTAAACATTTGATTAGCTCCGCCTTTGGCATTTTTAAATATCCAGAAAAATATAGCTACTATTATAATAATTGGTAATAAAGTTGGGATTAATATTCCAGCCCAATATTTAAAACCGCTCTCATCTTGAATACTAAAGTTTACGCTTCTTAAACTTTCTGTACTAACTCCATAATTTTGTAAAGTTTCAGAAAGTCCTGCTTCATTTTCTTTTTGTGATACAGCCTCGACGCCATCTGAAAGAATAATTTCTAATGTATTACCAGCTACAGTAATTGATTCAACTTTATTAGATTCTATCCTTTCTGCTAACTGGCTGATGCTTATTTTTTCAGGCTGATTATTTTGTAATTCTGTAAAAAATGAAAACACCAAACTAATCATTAAGAAAAAAATAATGACCCAAAGAAAGTTTTTAGATAAATTTTTCATCGTGATTTAGGATATCGTTTACTTTAAATTTTTTCAACTAATATCATGTTTGTCTCTACTGATTTTTCTCTTTTTCTGGAAAAAGGAACTCCCGCAACAACAACTACGCTATCACCTTTTTTAGCTATTTTATTATCTAAACAAGTTTTTCTAACAATTTCCATAGCTTCATCAAAAGAAGTAAACTCATCGGTTTTTATAGACTGACAACCAAAGCTCAAAGAAACTTGGTTACAAGTTTTTTGATATGGAGAAAAAGATAATATTTTTAATTTAGGTTTAAATCTAGAAATCATTCTCCCTGTAAAACCAGACTTTGTTAAGGCAACTAACACTGAAGCGTTTATTTCTTTAGCAGTTTTTGTTGCTGATTGAGTTATTGAGTCAACTACTCCTTTATCTTTTTTTTCTTCTTTTAGGTTTCTTTCTTTTTGTCTTAATTCTGTTTCTAGGGCAGTTCTTGTCATAACTTTTACAACTTCTACGGGATACTCTCCTACTGTTGTCTCTCCAGAAAGCATGACAGCATCTGTGCCATCTAATATGGCGTTAGCTATATCACTTACTTCTGCTCTTGTTGGTACTGGGTTATTAATCATAGATTCTAACATCTGAGTTGCGGTAATCACTGGCTTACCTAAATCATTACATTTACGAATTATCATTTTTTGAATTGAAGGAACTTTTTCTGGTCCTATCTCTATCGCTAAATCACCCCTAGCAACCATAACGCCATCTGTTTCATTAATGATTTCATCTATGTTATCTACTGCTTGTTGGGTTTCTATTTTTGAAATTATTTCCGCATCAATCTTTTTCTTTTTCATTAGAGACCTTAATTGTCTTATGTCATTTACAGATCTAACAAAAGATAAAGCCACAAAATCAATATTGTTTTTAGCGGCAAAATCTAAATCTTTTTTATCTTTAGGTGTTAAGGCGCTTATTTTTAGATTTGCTCCTGGAAGATTAACTCCTCTTCTTCCTCTTATCTCTCCGCCAATTAAAACTTTTGTGATTATTTCCTTGTTTTTTATTTTCTCTACTTCAAGTCTTAATTTTCCATCATCTAATAATATATTGTCTCCTTTCTTTAAGTCTTTAACTAAAAGAGGGTAGTTAACGTATACTTTTTCTTTAGTTCCTTTTATTTTTTCTGTTGTAAAAATAAATTTTGAGTTTTTCTTTAGAGTAATTTTTTCTGTTTCAAAATCTCCTATTCTTATTTTTGGTCCTGATAAATCCTGTAATATTCCTAAGTTTTTATTTTGTTGTTTAGCTATTTTTCTCCAAATATCTACTCTTTTTTGATGCTCGTTAAAATCACCATGCGAAAAATTAAGCCTCATAATATTGAGTCCTTCTTTTATCATTTTTGATAAAGTTCTCTCATCTTCTGATGAAGGACCAATAGTTGCTACTATTTTTGTTTTCTTTTTATTCATTGCAAAAGGAATTTTAACATAATGTTTTTATAATTTCACAAATGTGGGATTCTTATTTATTCGTCATAAATATATAAAACCCCAGAAAGGGGTTTTATATATTTTGTGCGGGATAGGAGAATCCTTCTCCCCTAAAATTTCTGGGGACAGAAATTTCTCCTCCGAAGTCGCAGACTTTCACTTTATCTCCCAACGGGAGTGTGAAAGTTCTGTTCGATTCTCTTTCAACTTAAAATAATAAATACGCCATAACATGGCGTATTTATTATTTTGGTGCGGGATAGGAGAATCGAACTCCTGTCTCCTCGTTGGCAACGAGGTGTCATACCACTAAACTAATCCCGCATTAATTGAAACCTGGAGGTGGACCCGTTGGACCCTCTACTCCCATTTCTACGTCAGGCCCTGGTCCTTGAAATATAGATTCTGGCTCAGGAAAAGATATTTCAGGACTAACTATTATATTATAAACAACTCCAACTATAACAAAGGCTAAAAAAAGACCAAAAACTAGAATTACTTTTTTAAACATTTTAATTATCTTCTTTGTTTAATCTTTTTTTCAAAGATTCCATCCAAAGATTAAATATTTCACTAGATTCTTTTATTGAATCCCCTAGTATAGGAGCATATTTTTCCATTATTAATTCCTCTGCTGACTGCCTGTCTTCCATACTGGAGAATGCTTTGTCTATGTCTTTTAAGATTTCTTCTTCTTCATTGACTATCTCTAAAAGCTTTTCTCTGTTTTCCTTTTCTTGATTTTCAGGAGACTTTTCTTCTTCAAAATTTTTTGGGTTAAAATTTTCTTTCATATTTTTATTATAACAAATTTAACTTTGTGCCCGAGGCGAGACTTTTCTTCCTCCGTCCCTTCGGGACTCCTCCAGAATCACAGACTTTCACTTTATCTCCCAACGGGAGTGTGAAAGTTCTGTTCAAGTCTGCTTTGTGCCCGAGGCGAGACTTGAACTCGCACGTCTATAAAGACAACGGATCTTAAGTCCGTCGCGTCTGCCAATTCCGCCACCCGGGCAATAAATAAGGCGATGCCTTGAGGCACCGGCGAGAATCGAACTCGCGAATAAGAGTTTTGCAGACTCCTGCCTTACCACTTGGCTACGGTGCCCTTATTTTAAACTAATTTCTATAAATAGTGAACTATATTTTATCCGTAAAAACAAGCTTGTTTCCTACTTTTATGTTTGTATCACAAGAAACTAGAATTCCCACCTCATTTTCTTCTTCTACTTCTTGCATGTCTTTCTTCTGTGATTGTAAGTTAATTATTTTACCTTTTCCTATTTCTTTATCGTTTGAAAAAACAGAGAAATTCTCTTGATTAAGAACCTTTCCCTTTATTACTTTACCGCCTATCACCTGGTTATCACCTGATTTTCCAAAAGTTCCTAGTACGTCTATTATTCTTTCCTCTCTTAAGGCTTCTTTTTCTGCGTATTCTCTGATTTTTTCTTCTAAATCATAGATAATTGAAGAGGTTATAATTTTTATATTTTGAGTTTTTGCTAAGTTTTCTGAAGACTTATCAATCTTGCAATTAAAACCAACAACAAAAGCGTTCATACTGAAAGCTTTTTTCATGTCGTTTTCATGTATATTACCTGTGCTAGAATCAACTATCTTTAAAGGTAAATCTTTAGATACTTTTCTAACTAGATCTTCAAGCGCTTCTAGAGAACCACTTTCATCTGCTTTTAATAAAAGATTCATTGTTTCTTTAAAATCTTCTAGTTTTATATCTTCTATTTCTTCTTTTTTAATTGCTTCTGGTTTAGAACCAACTGAAAACTCTTCTCCAATGCTTGGTAAAGAATTAAAACCGAAAATTAAAACAGGTGATGAAGGTGAAAAAGAATCTGATTTTTCACCATCTGAATTTTCTATCATTTTTACTTTTCCTTCTGCAGAAGCAGTAAATATCTCATCACCTTTTTTCAAAACTCCATCTTTTATAATTCCACCTACCATTATTCCTTTTTGAGAATCTCTAAGACTTGTAAGTATTACACCTTTAGCAGGATTTTCTGAATCATAAGTTAGCTCTTCTACTTCTGCTAAAAGATTAACTAAGTCTAGTAAGTCAGAAACACCATCTCCATTTAAAGCAGAGATTTCTTGATAAGAAACATCTCCTCCCATTCCTTCTAAGAAAACTTCGGCCTTTGAAAGTTCTTGTTTTGTTTTTTCTGTATTTACATTTGGTAGATCTGTTTTGTTTATAGCTACAACAAAAGGAATTTTTGCGTCTTTTATATACTTTAAAGAATTTTCTGTTTGTGGTTTTACTCCATCATCTGCGGCAACAACTAAAATTGCTAAATCAGCAATTTTTGCTCCATGAGATCTCATTCTTGAAAAAGCCTCATGACCTGGAGTGTCTATGAAGGTTATTTTTTTACTATCATGTTCAATTTCGTATGCTCCAACAGACTGAGTGATGCCTCCAGCCTCTCCTTTTGCTTTGTTGGATTTTCTAATATAATCCAGTAGAGTTGTCTTTCCGTGGTCAACATGACCCATGACAACTACTATTGGTGGTCTTATGTTTTTCATGTAAGCTCAATGATAACTACTAAAGACATTATTGTAAAATATAAAAGATTGTTATTTACTGTACATGCGTTAGTATTTAGTATTGAATATTTTAGAATAAAATAGTATTTTGGAGAGGTGGCTGAGTGGTCTAAAGCAGCGGATTGCTAATCCGTGCTCCGTATAGGGGCCCGAGGGTTCGAATCCCTCCCTCTCCGCAGAATTTTCCATTGGCCCCATCGTCTAACGGCTAGGACATCGCCCTTTCACGGCGGAAATCGGGGTTCGATTCCCCGTGGGGTCACAAATTGAATATAAAAGACCTACCTTTTGGTGGGTTTTTTATTATTTTAACCTTATTTTTTTCTACTAAAGGAATCGAAGACCGCAGCGTCGTGCGAGTTTGAGCGAAGCGAAAGGCGAGCACAGCGAGGGGCGGCCTGCGAAAAATTTCCGTCAGGAATTTTATTTGTAGGCGATTCCCCGTGGGGTCACAAATTGAATATAAAAGACCCACCTTTTGGTGGGTCTTTTATATTTTTGTTTGTGCTACAATTACATCATGAGTGAAAAGAATAAAAACAAAAAAGAAGCAGAGGGAGTAGTAAAATGGAGGGCAGCCGAATATGAGTATTTTGAAAAAAGTATTAATTGGTATGCCATCGTTATTTTAGCTACATTTATTTTAGTTGTTTTTTCTCTTTGGCAGGGTAATTTCTTTTTTGCTGTATTTATGATTTTAGCTGGATTTATGGTTGTAAGCCTAGGTAAAAAGAAACCAAGAGTTTTAGATTTAACTATAAACAACAAAGGTGTGGGAGTAGGAAAAGATGATTTTTATTTATATGAAGATTTAGAAGGTTTTGATGTTAGAGAAAACGATCACAGACTTAATGAAATAATAGTTAAAAAACAAACCACTCTTAACCCCTTTATTAAATTAAGAATAGACTCTAATATGATGGAGGATGCAGTAGAGATTCTAAAAGATAATTTAGAAAAAAAGAATTATGAGGAATCTGCAGTAGATACGGTTTCAGATATTTTGAGATTTTAATCTCAATCTTTCTGCTTATTAGTGCCCGTAAGGAAACCTTGCGAGCACGTCATTCAAAAGAAATAGAAAATTAATTTTATATTTCTTCGTTCATTAGCGCCCGTAGTTCAACTGGATAGAGCGTCGGCTTGCGGAGTCGAAGGTTGCAGGTTCGAGTCCTGCCGGGCGTACAAAAATCTAATTAGTATTTGAAAAAATATTAAAGCAAGGATAATATTGAATAAGCAACAAATGCCCCCGTGGCGGAACTGGCAGACGCGTGTGGTTTAGGACCACATCTCGCAAGGGGTAGAGGTTCAAATCCTCTCGGGGGCACAGATTAAAACTTAGAGCGCCCTTAGCTCAGTGGTAGAGCGTTTGCTCGACACGCAAAAGGCCGTAGGTTCAATCCCTACAGGGCGCACAGACTTTATCGGGCCGTTGGCGTAGTTGGTAGCGCGCCTCCATGGCATGGAGGAGGTCACCGGTTCAACTCCGGTACGGTCCACAGTTTGAGTAATATGTAATTAATATTGTATAGTTATCGAACTAAGATAAAGGAGGGGTCGGATAACGGCTATTCCACTAGTCTTGAAAACTAGCACCCGAAAG
>JBBDIH010000055.1:0-7529 GCA_040880505.1 Minisyncoccota bacterium | reverse complement strand
ATTAAGTACAAATGGTCCGAATACGTTGATACTTTCATTAAGTAATTGACTTAATAAAAGATGAGGTTATATTTGTAGAGCGACGAGGAAGTAATTCCTTACAAAAAAAAATTGGATATTATGCGAACAGCTTAGGCGAACGACGGTTCGGATAACATCCCAAAAATCACATTATGCGAATAAGAAGGTGTAGGAAAGCGTGTAAAGACGGTTTCAGCTCGTTCGCCCTAACAATACCTTCGTTCGGATAATATTATGTTATGTGCAAACAACTAAACAGAAAGCAATGGGTAATACAGCAAAATTTATTTTTTGGGATGTACAACATGGTCATGCAACATATATAAACACACCAAATGATCGACACATCGTAGTTGATTTGGGAACTGGAAGTTATCAGCACTTTAGAGATAGTTTTAGTCCTTTAAAACATCTCAAGGAAAAATATGGTGTTAGAAAAATAGATTATTTAGTAATTACCCATCCTCATAAAGATCATATCGACGACATTTTGAACGTACAAACTATGCGTCCTAAAATACTTGCTCGTCCCAAACATTTGAATAAGGATGAGGTAATGAAAGATGCGAGAGAAAAGGACAAACCAATTTATGAAGAATACTTTAGATTAAGTGAATCCTACAGTGGAGGAATAGAAGACAACAATCCCAATGATCCATATACGCCTTCAAATTGGGGAGGAATGATCATTAATAGTTTTAGGACTACCAATTGTCCTAATTCAAATATTAATAATCATAGCTTAATTAGAGTTTTTGAATATGCTGATTCAAAAATAATAGTACCAGGTGATAATGAAGAATGTTCATTAAAAAAGTTAATGGAAAACAAGGAGTTTACTGAGACAGTAAAAGACTCTGATGTATTACTAGCACCGCACCATGGTAGAAAAGCTGGTTTTTATAATGAATTTGTTAAACTTGTTAATCCACGACTTACAGTTGTATCAGATGGAAGGTTTGGAGATACAAGCTACACATCAGCTTACGGAACTCTTAGTAGAGGTTGGAAAGTTCATAAAAGAAGTGGTGGAAGTGAAGAAAGAAAGGTAATAACTACTCGAAGAGATGGCCTTATCTCAATTAAATTTGGACATGGTAATGAAAAGCCGTTTATAGCAGTAAAAATTGATTGACATGGGTGGCTCTTTAAAGGATAAATACTTTTGGAAGCTTCAGGGTTTTGTAGCTCTAAACGTCGTGATATATATAGCTGTTATTTTAGGTATCAATCTTGAGTTTTACACTAATCTCAATTTTAGTGAAGACTCATTAAAACAACTAAGCCCTCCATTCATATCTATCTTTATCACTTTAATACTTTCTGGAATTTTACCAAGTGAAATAAAATCCAAGATTGTATTTTTCAAATGGAAAAACCCTCTTCCAGGCAGTCGGATTTTCACAGAACTTGCTCAAAAAGATTCCCGCATAAATCTTAATGACATCCAATCTAAGTATGGAGACCTCCCAACAGATAGTGCAGAACAAAATCAATTATGGTATAAGATTTATAAACAGTATAGAAGTGAAATTACTATTCAGAAATCCCACCATGATTTTTTATTTACCAGAGACCTTACTTCTGTGAGTTTCATTTTTTTAGTCCTATTTCCAATTTCGATTTTCTTCATAAGTAATAGTCTAATAATTAGTATAACATACATTCTTTACTTAGTTGTTCAGTTCATATTACTTAGACAAGTAGCTAAAAATTACGGAAATAGATTTGCTTGCAATGTCCTAGCGGAGGCTACTTAAATTTGCGCATAACAATCGCATTAACCAATACTAATACCTTTCGACATGTTAGAAATCATAGAATGGATCAATTACAACAATGGTTTCTTTTTGGTAATATTAACAGCGGTTTATGTCATTGCAACCATTGTTACTGTTCGAAAGATTAGCAAGTCAAACAAGATTGCCCAAGAAAATATCAAGGTGTTTACTGAAATTGAGAATGATAAGAGTAGACCTGTGTTAAGTTTTTCAGTTGAATTAGTTAAAAAAATGATTGTGGTTGCAAAGGTTAAAAACATTGGCCCTACTACAGCATCAAAAATAAAGATAGACACAGATCCTGAATTGAAAGAATTTGATTCGGGGAAAAGAATCAGATTTTTATCAGAGGTAATTCCCTCCCTTCCTCCAAATGCAGAATTATCGACTGTATTAGGAACTTATCCCGAATACAAAGAAAAATTCGGTGATAAGGTTATTACTGGTTTTATAGAATATTCGAGAATCGGGAGAAAATCTTATAGAGAAGAATTTAACTTTGATCTAACAATTAATGAAGGATTAAGTTGGGTTACTGAGTACACAGTTCATGATTGTGTTAAAGAGATTGAGAAAATAAGAAAAGAAATATCTCATATTGCAAGCGGCTTTAAAAAACCCGTTGTACGTATTTTGGACGAAAAAGAATATCAGAAAGAAGAAAAGGAAGCGGTTGAAAAATTTAAAGAGCAGCAAAAGAAAAAACGTGAATAACTGCACATAACAAGGCGCATTAACTGGGGACGCGGACGTGCCGTTGTTTCCCAAAGTTGCTTGTTTTGAAAATTTAGCCGTTAATTAACTCATAATCTCCGCGCCCGTTATGCGCCGGGTCGTTATGTGCCTTAAAACCTCATAAAATTAGATATTTAATTATGTCTGTTTTTCCTGAACATGAACTTCAAACTATTCCTCAACCTGAGGATAGTAGTGTTAAAGAAGTTTTCTCCTTTTTTGGATTATGTATGTATAACGCTCAAGTTCTGGAAAGAGGAATCATTAATTTGACAGTTGGCCTTAGAGTTAAAAACTTAACTAAAATTACTTCTGAAGAAATAGACCATTTATTTGATAAATCAGGCTCAAAAACCTTGGGACAGCTTATTTTTGATCTTCGAAAAAAACACAAAGTTTCTAAAGATTTTGAAGACTCACTTATGAAAGCAAAAGATCATAGAAATTACATTGCTCATAGTTTCTTTTATCATCATTCATCAAATTTTCTGTCCGACACCGGTCGTTCTGAAATGATACAAGAACTCAGAAAAATCTCTGGCTCCTTCCATACTCTTGATAGAAGTATTGATAAAATCACCCACAAGCTTTGGGAAAAATTGGGTATTACTAAAGAAATGGTTGACGCTGAATTAGAAAAAATGAAATCTGAAAGTGATGAATAATAATCCGGCAGCTAACAAGCGCATCAACGGGGACGCGGACAGAGCTTTAGTGTCCAGTATTGCTTGTTTTAAAATTATCAACTTTAATTAACTAATAATTTCCGCGCCCGTTATGCGCTAGGTCGTTAGCCACACTTAATCACACTAGAGAATGAAAAGTAAGTTCAACTATAATTCAGATTTTGCTCTTCAAACTGGTGATTCTTTTTTAAGGCTTGGCGTTGCAACTCGAAGATGGTGGAATAGGCATGCTGATGAGGAAGCTCCTACTGATATTATTCCGGTTATTGTAAATGTGTCTTTGGGCATTGAACTCTTATTGAAGTCTTTGGTGATTCAAACCAATAATAAACCTAAGAACACACATAAGTTTTGGGATTTATACAGAGAACTTCCTCCTGATATAAAAGAAAAAATCAAAAAGCATTATTTAGATAACTTGGATAATGATCCAAAAGAAAAAAGCGAGTTCTCTGCTTTTAAAATTATTGCGACTAAAGGGAATAAAGGTTCATCTGATAATGATAAAGGTGAAGCTGATGATAGACCAGATTTAAAAGATTTATTTAGAAGTCATAAAAATGCATTTGTTAATTGGCGGTATCTCCATGAATTGCCAGATGAAGGTTATGAAATAGAATTCAATTTAAGAGCTATGGTTGCTGCTGGCCTTTCATTAAGAAAAGTCGCAAGAGATTTAGCATTGAAAAAAGCTCTAGAACAAGGAAGACCTGGGTTATACTGGACTAAACCTAATAAAGATAAACAAGAGCAACCTCGTGATGATTTTTCACCATTGCCATTTCTTAATGACAAAAATAAAGAGTAGTGTGGCTAACAATGCGTTTTAAATCGGACGCGGACGGGGTGCGATGGAACTTGTTTGTGTGGAATTAATTTCGCTACTTCAAAGAAATTTTAATCCCCGCGCCGTTTAAACGCTGGGTCGTTAGGTGGCAAAACATAACTTTAATCATATTAAATAAAATGATTTCTGACTACGAAAAAAATAAATGGTATAAAGTAGAATCAAATGATCCAAAGCCCCAAGTTAGAGGATCAATATATTTTGTTACTCATGAGGGAAACACTTATTCGGGGACTTATTTGGATTATTCGGATGGTTTTGCAACTTTAGATGATAAAGTTTTTGGGGAGGAAGAGGTTGAAAAATGGATAATCAGGAAGGATTGGAAAATTAAAGAAGGGACTTCGGTAAAAGAAAGATTTGAATATAATGGCTTCACAATTTTTCTCATTTTAAAAAGTGACTTTAGTCACTACTGGATGGCTGAAATAGAAGGAATCGATGAAATTATTTTTGTAAAAGAACCAACTCGTGATGGTGCCATTGATTCAATAAAAAAGAAAATTAATCAACTTGAGTCTGATGAATAGAGACTATGGATCTGAAAATTCAGGGCTAATTTTCCATGCAGATATTATTTTTCTATTTATTGCAGGAATGTGGGTATATGGTATTTATACTACTTTTCTCCAAGGTTACATACCACTCTTGGGATGGCATACAGATCACAATATTATACTCGGAATACTTTGGGCAATTGTAATTGGATTAGCAGCACCTATACCCGCAAAATCTTTTCGTCAAATTGTAGGTATGATAGCAATTTTAAAAAAGGGCTATATTCATGTCCCCTTTATATTTTTGAATCTGGTGATACAACTTTATTTCTGGATAATATTTATTACCGCTTGGTTTCCGAGCAGTTTACCTGTTCCATTTCAAGGGATTACTGGTGGTTTTTTTACAGGCGTAGTGTTTCTCATAATTTTTATTCCTATTTGTGCAATCGCAAATACATTCGCAATCAAAATTGTAAATAGACTTTTGTCAAAAAACGATACACTAATTATGCCTGGAAAATTTCCTCTTTCAAAGAATAAACGTTTGATAAGGGTAGATGGGAAAAAATATTGTCTGAATAACTTAATAACGTTGCTTTACATTGCAGCCAATGAACCATCTCAGAGCCACTTTGAAGAACTACTTAAAATATCTAATAATTTATTTGAACCAATTGACGACTCAAGGGTAGATCAATTTGAACAACAACTAAAAAGAGCAGGGGAATATTCCCAAATTCCAGAATATGATACGGCTTATTATTTCAAATTTGGTGGTAGTGGAGCTTGGTCTGCAGCAAATGTCAATGGAAGTATGGAACTACTTTTTAATGGCAATAATTTTGTTCAGTTCGGAATTCAATTAACAATCTTTCCTGTTATGTTTTTTGGAACAAAAAAATCAGTGCAAAATGCTATCGAGAAAATAAAAAGTAGCCTTGAACAGTCATATTCTAAAAGTATATCTGCATCTATAGATAGTCCAGAAGTAAAAATTTATACGGTCTCAAACAAAAGTACGCACAGTTATTTTAGTATTATGCGCAATTCAAAATATCCAATAGTTACTTTTAGAATTGGAAACAGAGATATTTGGGATGGAT
The DNA here is from genome assembly GCA_040880505.1 of Minisyncoccota bacterium. Classification (GTDB taxonomy): domain Bacteria; phylum Patescibacteriota; class Minisyncoccia; order UBA6257; family GWB1-50-10; genus JBBDIH01. The sequence continues at coordinate 1,856 of JBBDIH010000055.1, read as the reverse complement.
TTGACACTTAATAAGTATTGCAGAGCACTCACTTTTTGCTTTAAAAAGTTTGGTACTTGACTGCCTTAATCGTTGGACGTTAGGTGCTCTACGTAAATCATAAGTATTTTAATATGAGCCAAATTGATGCCAAATGGGTGCCAATAACTAATGAGACGACTTTGCATGAAAATGATCTTATTAATTGTTGGGAAGTTATTGACGAGGAAAAATGTCTTGTTGTATATCGAGTTTTAGGACCTAAGTCAAAATATTTTGAAGGAATGATACCAATTCGAGAGATGTCAAGAGCCGGAAAAGTACTAACAAAGAATGAAAGAATGACGGCTAGTGTCCCCTTCGATCACTTTATTAAAAATAAATCTTCTCTACTTGTAGATAAATCCTATGATCAAATGAATTGGCCTAAATCATTGAATGAAGCAGTTTCAAAGCTTAGATCACAATTTACAGAGAAGCAGTTATTGGAAATTCAACAACTTAGCAAAGAAGAATTTGAATTGAGGTATCTTGGAGTGGGATCTTGGATTAGAAACCAGTTTGGACTGTGGAGAGGAAATTTTAATCTTTTGTTGGATTGTGATGAATTAAATCCTGAGCCAGATAATGTCTCTAATGTTATTCTAGAAAAATTATGGGAATCCTTACAAACCTAAAGTGATATTATCAATGCCATCTAACAAAGCAAATTAAGCGGACGCAGACGAAGCCTTACACACCTATTTTCTATATATACTTCCAATGCTTCAAATATCTCATAACTTCTGCGCCGCTTATTTGCTGGGCCGTTAGGCACCTTTAAATGCCATTACAATGAAAAACATTCACAGTGAATGTAGCTTTGATTCAATCGTAGTTATTGAAAGTTTGGAAGAAGGTCATAAGACAGGCCGTAAACTTGCTAATGAGGATTTATACGTTCAAGGAACTGTAAACAAAATCAACATTTCTTATTGTCCCGTTAGTAATAGTGAAGAATTTCATGATGTCCTATATAAAATTGATAGAGATATCCACTATGGGTTTCAACAGATTTTAGGAAAAGGAAGTAGTAAACCTATTCTGCATGTTGAGGCTCATGGTTCAAGAAATGGAATTCAGTTACTCAGTGGTGAAATATTCCCATGGCCTATTTTTACAGATTGGTGTAGACGCTTGAATCGGCCTATGTTAAATAATTTACTCGTCGTCCTTGCCCTTTGTAAAGGTTTTAAGGCAATATTTGATGTTGATATGACTTCTTTGACTCCATATTGGGGACTTATAGGTTCTGAGGAAAATATCTCTGATACATTGGCACAGTTTTCTGGATTTTACATAGAACTGTTTAAAACAGGTGACGTTCAAAACTCTATGGTAAAATTAGACGATAGCTATCAGCTATTCCTTTGTGAAAAAATATTTATAACTACTTTTTTAAAATACTATGTAAATCATTGTCGAGGGCAGGGAAAACAGGAAAGATTAGAAAGACTTGTCACTAAATTTAGAGAAAAGAATCCAACAAGGGATTATACAGAAGCACGAAAAATTTTGCGGGAGAATTTAAAGAAAGCCGGTTTCAGCTTTGAACAATTTAAAAATCGTTTCTTACTTGCAGATTTACCGGGTAATGAAGATCGTTTTAACTTTGATTTTGAACTAATCGAAGATGTTGCAGAAGATTACTTTCAAAGTCATGGTGTCTAACAATGCAAATCAAGCGGACACGATTGCGTTTAGTTGCTTACTTTCAAGTACTTAACCGTGCCGCTTATTTGCCAAGCCGTTAGGCGTCATTCTAATAACATTACTATGCACAAATTGGTTGGTTCTCGTTTTGATGAGTTACTTCTTTTCACCCTCACATATGGGGG
>JBBDIH010000054.1:0-1395 GCA_040880505.1 Minisyncoccota bacterium | reverse complement strand
TGTTTTGGAAAAGGCTCCTGACAAAATCATTTTCGGCTTCCGTGGTAATGGTCGCCAAATGCCAGCTTTCACCCCTTAACAAAGCAATTTCCTGGGCCTCTTCCCAAGTGATATCCCTCCCGGCCAGGACAGCTTCATACAAATGGCCATTTCCTCCATCGCTTCTCTTCCATTCGACTGCATCGGGAAAGGAAGTATTGGTACAGACTTCGGAATCCGGGTCACAATGTTCTGTACATGAAAAAAGCAGTAAGGCACTACCAATTATTAAACTGGGGGTTTTATGTTTAAAAGATTTCATAATAATTAATAATTTTTACACAATTCATTAAATTCATCTCGGAAATATTTTCCGGAGAGAAACGCTATTTCGTTTAGCTTTAAAATACCGGAATTCCCATTCGGTTATCACTTTTTCTAAGAAATATTCGACCAAGTGATTAAAACCCCGAATTAATTACTATCTTAATAACCAAATCCACTCTATTATGAGTGGAAATCGTACATTTTCATGATTAAAAATTATTTTTAAAAGATCTGATAACCCAATGTTAATTATGGTATGTTATGATAGAAGACCCCCAAGGAAATTATTCAGAGGATGAAATAATAAGCGGGATCAAAGAAAAAAATGAAGATATTCTTCGGTTTCTCATAACTAAATTGAAACCATTGGTCTACCACTGGATTAAAAGGCATGGGGGTACCCAAGAACTGGCAGAGGACAATTTCCAGGACACATGGATGGTGGTCCTTATTAATATCCATTTTAGAAAATATAAACAGGGAAATTTCATGGCCTATTTTAAAAAAATAAGTAGAAATATATGGAATAAAAAAATTCCCCGGGCAAAAATTAAAATTGAGAATTTAGAAGATTTCCAAGGTATTATCGAAGATATTTCCGAGGAAGAACTTTACTTGAAATTGATGAAAGATATTCGCTATGAAATCGTTTATAGGAGCTTAAACAAATTAAGCAAAGAATGTAAAAAAATTATTGAGCTAAAGTATTTTGATTCAGTAAAATCAAAAGATATTCCCAAACATATGGCAATTTCAGATGATTACGTCCGGGTAAAGTCAAAAAGATGCAGGGATAAATTAAAGGATCTGATTTTAAATGATCCCAATTTTAGAATGGATTAATTTTGAAAAACACAATATGGATAATAAAGAACATAGGGAGCAAGAATTATGCGAAAAAATTATCAAATACTTAAAAGGCGAGCTGAATGCCCAAGAAAGAAATGATTTTGAAAAAACCATACAAGCTGACAGGGAATTAGCCAAAGAAGTTGAAAGAAACCGTATGATTTATGAGGCCCTTCATAATGCTGATATTTTGGACGCTAAGGAAAAAGTCCTGGATACAATGGCATTGATAAAGGATAT
>JBBDIH010000053.1:0-1399 GCA_040880505.1 Minisyncoccota bacterium | reverse complement strand
ATTGTCTTTTTTCCGGGAAAAAAAGCGAAAATCGACTTAGATTTACTTGTTGATCGTCTGCTTCAACTTGAGCAAAATCAGTGTTCAGTGTCAGGTCTAAGGTCAGGTTATTTGTCAATCCATACTTTACATCTAACCCTGCTTCAGTCATTCTGTTGTAATTGAATTTGTACCCGGAACCATCTGACACCTCTTCACTTACTCTCTCAACACCGCCTAAAACATAGGGGCTAATATAGACCGGACGCTGACTTTCAACCCCTTCCAATACGATTTTTTGCATTCTGGATGGTTTTAGATGAGCGAAATTTGTGTTGGGTTCAATTGCGGGATATATAGCTCTTTCAGTTTTCCTGACAATGATACGGTTAAGTGACAACCCCATTATCACCCTGCCGTCTTGGTCTTGAAATCGTAGACTAGAAAATGGAATACGCATCTCAGCAAACCATCCTTCATCGTTTACAGTTACAGCTGTATCCCAAAATGTATTAAAATCGACATTTAGCCATGAACCAACAGGCCCTGTCGCATCATTGGATATTGCAACATCTCTCCGAATGCCATTTGGGTTTGTGGTAAAAACCATTGCATTTTCGTTATCATTGAAGGTGTCTATCATCACTTCAAAATAATCATCACTTCCAAAACGATCCCTGATCAGTACATTCCCACGTATCCCCTCCGGATTTGAATCATAAGCCCGCATCGCAAAATAGATGTAATCATCATCATATGAAGCCATCATGACGGTTCTTTCCGTAGGTTCAGCTCTAAAAATAGGCTCATACATAACCATTGGGAATGGTTTAACAGATTCCCAGGCACCTTCATCACTCAATCCATCCAGTGTGATGGGTTCAGTAATTCGAGTGATCGGGACCGCTTCATCCGACTGTGAATAAACAGAAAGTGGCAAAATCAACAATGTCAGTAATGCAACGGTTAAATCTTTCATACTACTCAATTAAAAATATATTTATACAGTTGCAAGAGGTCCGCTACATCTGAATAAAACCAGAAAATATTTTCCTGACCATGAGATAGATCATATCATTCAAAATCTTTATATAACAGTTATTTGTTAATCTACATATTGAAATAGAAATCTATGCTTTAAATATAATTTTACATTTAGGGGGGCTTTGAAAAAGCTTTAAAAGTTCCACTAAGATTAGCTATTTTATCATTTTACCGGTTCAAATAAGTAGAAAAGTCACTCTTACATTTAAATTTAACACTTAAAAACCCATTCAATCCATGGACTTAAAAATAGCTAATCAACGTTTTATCATTTGTGGTGCAAGCAGTGGGTTTGGTCATGCAATTGCAAAACAACTTCTCATTGAAGGAGCTTCCGTTGTAATTGTTGCTCGCAGAGGTGATCAGCTAAAGGAAC
>JBBDIH010000052.1:0-1402 GCA_040880505.1 Minisyncoccota bacterium | reverse complement strand
AGGGGTAGAGATTCCTTTAAGGGATTGGTACTTGTCAAGCGATCTTAAAAAACGTTGCAATGAAATGGGTTTCAGCAGATAGTCGACTACATCAAATTCATAACTTTCGAGGGCAAATTCACGGTGGGCGGTGGTCAAAATTACCGGGGGTGGGTTTTTTAAGGATTTCAACAAATCAAAACCTTTAATTTTTGGCATTTCGATATCCAGAAACATAAGATCAACTTCATGTTGATTTAAGAAGTTATATGCCTCCAATGCATTCTTACAAGACATCAGAACTTCATAGCCTTCAACCTGATCCAGATATCCACTTATTATCCTGGATGCAACAGGCTCATCATCAACAAGAAGGCAACGGGTTGCAGTCATGATATTGGAATTTTCAGTTCAGCAACGAATAATTCTCCTCTCCGGGTTGCCGATAATTCGTACTCGTTATTATACAGAATATCTAATCTCTTTCTCAGATTTTTTAAACCAATTCCTTGTTTTGGAGTCTCTATTTCCGGCATTGTATTCGTTACTTTTAACAATATTTTTTGGGTATCAATTTTCAGGTCAATACTAATTTTAGAAAACTCAATTTCTTCTTTTACTCCATGCTTAAATGCATTTTCCACTAAGGTCATTAGCAGCAAGGGGGGAATTTCACCATTAACTTCAGAGTTGTCATAGTTGAATTCTACATCTGCTCTTCCTTCATATCGTTCTTCTTCAATGGAAATATAATTCTCAAGCATTTCAATCTCTTTTGAAAGGGTAACGTATGTCATATCAGATTCATACAGAGAATAGCTCAAAAGGTCAGAGAGTTTTAAGATCAGCTCAGGGACTTTTTTGGATTGTTCTAATGCCAAGCCATATAAATTGTTGAGGGTATTAAATAAGAAATGAGGATTAACCTGAGATTTAAGAAAATCAAGCTCTGCCTGTAGCTTCTCGCTCTTTAATTGCTCATTTTTTCTTTGCAGTTCAGAGAAATAAGAGATTAAAGATATGCCGATTAAAAAAATCAATGGTGCACCCAATGCAACGGATGCATTTAGAAACTTGTAGGGCAGCCAAAACCCGGCATCTGCGATATCAGGGTAAATATAATCCAGCACGAAATAATTTATACCCCGTTGGAAAAAACCAAATACGATCAAAGAGCCAACCGTATAAATAATATATTGATATACTTTTCCTTTCAATAGTTTATCGGGAAGCAAGAAAAAGTAATTTAAGTAAACTACAAATAATCGAAGAGGCAGGTTCATCATTTCACTTAAAAAAGCCCCATAGTAGTCGCCTTTATGGCCGGCTTCAATAACGATAAAGATGCCTGTAAACACGATCCAGAATAACAGGTGGTACCAAAATGTTTTGAATTTTTGCATTCGGCTAAACTTGTAAAGAT
>JBBDIH010000051.1:0-1405 GCA_040880505.1 Minisyncoccota bacterium | reverse complement strand
ATCTGGGGACTACAAATCTATTACCACAATAGGTATAGCAGAAAATGTTTTTGTTTCGAAAAATACCGAAGAAATAGCACGTTTTGTAGGAAGAAGAACTGTTTATTCTATTGATGAAATTGAATCACTTTGTAAGCATGGTGAGGTGTTATCCATCTTATTTAGGCAAGTTAAGATCCTTAAAAATCGTTATACTCTTAAAGATCTTAAAGGAGATAAAATGCTGAATGGCGCTCCGCAATCAATAACCAAAATTGATAATAAAGTAAAGACGTGGTTAGAGAACAGATTGAAAACATAGCATTACTTTCCATTCATCCAAAGTATGCTCATTCAATACTAAAAGGCGATAAGCTTGTAGAGTTTAGGAAGACTAAATTTAAAAAACCCGTCAAATACTGCTTGATCTATTCAACCTCACCAGATCAAAAAATCATTGGTTTTTTTGAGATAAAAAAAATAGAAGAAAATTCACCGATTAATTTATGGGATAAGTATGGTGATGTTGGTCAAATAGAAGAGCATGACTTCTTGGACTATTATCATAATAGCTCTTTAGGAGTCGCAATCGTAATCAATAAAGCATGGAAACTTCAAGAAACTTTTAACTCGAATACTTTTAAAAAAGACTTCTCGATTCCGCAAAGTTTTATGTATTTAAATGACAAATTCTATCAGCAATTTAAGTTTACAATTCTTAGACATTTAGCTTTATACGATTTTACTGAAAAAACGAGCTTTCAGGTATGATCAATAACCAAACTGATCCATCGCAAGAATCCTTTTGAATTCTTCACTTCAAAGGACGCTTTCCTACAGTCATTTCTAAATGCTTACCATTTGACCCGGAAAGTAACGCCTAATATTAAAATCGTCTAATAATCGACGGTTAATTCATTTATTCCTGTAAGGGTGGAATCCAAATATTAAATTGAGGGGCGCATGTGTAAACTATGTGTAAAACCTCATCCAGGGAGGGTTGTCGGCTCTGGGAGGTAATTAGAACCGACATACCTTCATTTTCCCTGGATTTGGTACTTTTGATAGGGCGCTAAATCTATTAAAGGGTAATGAATGTATCAAGAGCAATCTATAGACGGAGCAAAAAATGCCCAGAATTAGATTAAAATTACCCAAATCCGTAAGAGTTCGGACAAAAGTTCGAACTACAGTTAAGTCTGGCGGACGTACTAAGACTCGTTCAAGTTCAAGTACGAAGACGATACCGATCAAGTATAAGTAATGATCAAACAGCCCATCTATCTATGGAATATAGGTGGGCTGCTTTTTTACAAATTAGCTATCTAACTTTGATACTGAGAGGTTTTCTATGCCTAATTACTTAGTCAATACACAACCGCAACCGGACACTGTGTCAACGAGGTTCATGAAACTACGTGCAATT
>JBBDIH010000050.1:0-7665 GCA_040880505.1 Minisyncoccota bacterium | reverse complement strand
CTTCGTGACATTGTCTCTCACCTGTCTGTTGAAGGGATTGACGTGTATGTGGTACTGCGATTATCTATCTGTATTGTATACAGATAGAGGGTGGTTTTCAATATATCCGCTCTAAGAGAGAGATTTAGAAATCAAAAAAGTTTCGTTCTGCTACTCTGCCCCCTATATCCACGGTTACGAGGTCATAAGAGATTTGATTAGCCGTTTTCCACTCTATGTTGTCCACTACCATATGCTCCCATGCCCCTTCAATCGCAAAGCCGTCTACAATATTATCATTCTGTACGACAAAGATTCCGACAGGCTCCTTCCATGTATTGGGGCCATATGTAATTGCCACTCTACTGCTAGTAGTGTGGGGGATAATATCAAAGGGTTTGAAACTGGTATATATAGGCTCTATATCAATCTCTGGATCTTCGCTAGGTAAGTAGTCGGGGAAATTTTGTTCAACAAATTCTGTTGTTAGTTGCTGCGCATCTTGCTGAGATAGAGATTCCTGGTCTTGTGAACGAGGAATAGTTATCGCAGCGATTATTAATACAGCTACAACAATAATCAATAATATTATTTTTTTTGATTTTGACATCACTTTAAGTATATCATTAATGTTTTTGGTAAGAAGTTCTATATTGTGAAGAAATACTAACCTTTGCTCGAACTTATTTTGAAAAAAACACCTAGCGCTGCGCGCCTCTGCTCCCTTCGGTCGCTAGCAACCCTAAAAATTTTCCTTTCATTTTTTTGCGGCTCCCCCCACACCCCCCGCCGCTAGGCGGAAGAGGACGGCAAGGAAATTTTTTAGGGTTGCTCCGCCGCCTGCAGACTACGAAAAGAGTCTATTTAATTATAACGGATACTCTTTTCTTCGTCTTTGGCGTCGTCGAGGCGCTTCATATCCGCGTAGAGTGGTGACTCTATACTTCCACTCACACACGTCATCTCCTCCGCACTGCCTGCTCGCAAGTTGTCACTTGCTCGCATTGGCTACTTCGGTGCTGGCGTGTGTTCGCTCAGTGACTTCGATAATACTGATACACAACCTCAACACTTGTTCTGATGGTATGATAGTTTTATTCTTCATTTCCTGGTAAAGAACTCAGTTCTTCCCAAAATACTTTTTCGTTCTTACCAGGCTTGTCTGATCTCAGATTTTCAATTTTTTCTATTACAAATGTTTTATTTTCGTTTTGCGGCCAAGCTTTAAGACGATCTAACACATCCTTAAAATCCTTTTCGTGTTTTGTGTATTTGGGCTTCAATTCATTTAATATTTCAAGCGATACTTCAAGAGTTTGCTTATCTGCGTCCTGCTTTAGCATATCAAAAAGAGTATACGTGAAGTCGTTTATTGGGGTTTCTTGCATAATAGGCACCAAGTTTGAAACCGACTTTAATACAGATCTGTGATTTGAGTTCAAAGTTTTACCGGGTTGTCTTAACCAATCTAATACCTCTTTACCTATCTCTCGCTTCTTTTCTTCGCTTAGTGAGTCCATGTTTCTAAGCAAGTTTAGACCCGTTTCTTGAGAGGCAGGAGTATCTGACTTCAGGAGTGTTTTTATTTGGCTAACAATCTGATCTTTCAAGTCTGCTGGATCATTTTTTCTTATTTGACTTGGTAGGTAATTATATATCAAAACTTGTTCATCAAAGGGTATAGATGATAGTTTACTAAGTAAATTTTCTACAACCGTTTGCCTGTTAGGTAAATTTCCTTCGAGTTTTTTTATAAAGTTCAAACTACTCGCTCCCTTTTGGTTGATAAGATTTGTAAGAAGCTTTATTTTTTTGTCTTTATCAGCTTTCTTATAAACTACATCTAAAAATTTATCATCCTGCATACTTCTCTGCAAAAGAGAAGGGAAGAAGTCATTTATAAACTGCTCAGTCATATTTTTTTGCCAATAATCCAAAACCTCTCCCACTTTTGAAGCAGTTGCTTGTTCGAAGTATATATTTATAAGATTATTGAGTTCAGTTTTTTTAGCTTCAGGTACATAGAAATACAGCCAACGTAGATTGTTGATAAATGAAGTTCTATTGTCCCAGCTACCTATGCTATTGAAAGCTTGTGTAAATTGTTTAGTCAATTCTATTTTTATCCCATCATCAATACTTTCAAACTCGTTTTGAAACTCACTGAAAACTTTTCCAACAACTTCCATGAATGTATTCTTTTCGGGACGGAAATCTGGATATTCTGATGTTTCTGTTTGAATTAGATCAGTAATCTTTTGTAACACAACACCAAGCTCATTTTTTTTGATAATAAATTCCTTGTATTGAAAAATTGTTTCTACATCTTTTAAGAAGCTTTGATTGTTAATATTTTTGATAAATTTTTCAAAAGCTTGTGGAGTAATAAAGTCCTCTTGCTCTTTTAATTCTTCAAACAGAGAAACTACCTCAGGGTTAGTTGAGAAATGTTCATTAATAGATTTAGAAATTTTTATGCGAGTACTATCGTCTAAAAGATCGGAATTCTGTTTCATATTAGTAAGGATATCTTTTACAAGTTCTAATCTATCGGGTTTACGAATTTCCTCGCTATCTAATGCTAACGCATATCGCTCAATTAACGGTTTGCGGAATTGATCATCAAGCTCATCTTTAGTTAAGAGATTAGTAAAAATAAGATTTGTTGGAAGTTGAGCGAAGAATTGCCATAGATCAGTATCTAATATTCGCGCTAATGTCTCATGGTACAGTTTCTTTTTAATAGTAATTTTCAGTTCATCAAAAACCTCTAAATGTGTTGTAAAGATGTTTCTTAATAAGTCTTTTTGGTTGCGGTATTTTTTAAGTAGAAGTTGCACAAAATCTACAACTGCTTTATTGTCTTTTTCTTCTTTAATAATTTTTCTGGTCTCCTCTTTGTCGCCCTCAACTAAAGCTAGAGTTAAACCAACAGAGTTGTTCAACTTTCCTAAAATAGTTGGTTCTTTAAAATATATAAATGGCTCTGCGTTATCGACAGTAATTCGGCTCGTGTTGAGCATAAAGTCTCGTAAACCATCTTCATCGCTGTCCTGTAATATATTTTCTGGTTCAAACCATTTTTCTTTCAACCTCTTGTATGCTTCTGGGTATTTTTGTTTCAGAACAAGAACTTTAGCAAGATAAGGAATGTTATCTTTGATTCCATCCCAAACTTCGGTTTTAGAAGCTAGAACCAAAGCTGAAATTAGATTATTTATAAACTGCTTTATTTCACGAGGGTTATTATGAAAAGCACTCCCAATAACAAACAGTACATCTTCTTGCTCTAATAACTCTTTTATCTCATCAGTGTTCTTAATTATTTTTCTTATGAAGGCATGTAAATCTGCTTCTATAAAATCCGGCATCCAGATAATGACATTGAATAGCTTTCTTAAATACTCTGATGGATCAGAATTACCGTCTTTGGTTTGGTAAAAACTTTTGATTTGATTATTTATAGCTTCAGAATCACACGGAACAATAAAAGTTAATCCCTCTACACCTTGGGGAGCTAAAAATGTTTTTATAGTGGAAAGAATTTTAATTGCAGTATCTCCTTGAACTCTATCTATATTGTCAAAAACAATCACAACTCTCTTATCAACCTGCCTAACTATTTTTTGAAAGAGAATCTCAAATTGTTCCGGGGAATTAAGTCGTTCTTCTTTTTCAACCTTAGTTTTTATTGTAGAAAGAGGGCCTAATGAAGATAAGAACTTATCTATTGAGCGTTGCCATATTTTTTCAAAAATAGGTATGAGCAGAATACCTAACAATGAGAACGAACCAATAACAGCAGCGAAGTTTTTGATAGTCTGGATTATAAAATTTTCAGTGCCAAAAAAAGTTTCCAATATGACCCAGAGAAGCAGTAGTCCGATTGCAGTAATAAGCAACCAGTGTGTCTTTAAGAAAGCTAAGAACCTTTTCCATCGTGATTTATTTCTAGCCCCTTGATTATCAACAGCTATTTCTTCTCTAATCTCGGTTGTTTTGTGTAGGGGGTATAAAATAGCTGGATCGATTTCTTCTCCCTCTCTATTTAAAAACTCAACTAATTCTATTAAAAAAATCCTGCGAAGTGAGTCATCTTGATATTTCCATGCATCAAATACAAACATTGGATACTCAAGATCATCCCTGATCATTTCTATAACAGTACTTTTTCCTGTTCCCCATTTGCTAAAAAGCCCTATCGTATGAACACAAGATTCATTTTCCAGTATCTCTTGTAAAGCTGGAGCGACTTTATCGTGGTAAAAATCAACCATACCCTTCTCGTTTCCTAGGGGCGCGTCTTTTAAAAATTTAAATTTTAGTTTTTCACTCATAAGTCATATTTATTTCATCTGGTTTTATTTTCCAGATTTTCTTCGGTTGCAATCCTTGCACAACATTTGGCAATTTTCTGCAACAGTTTTTCCACCCTCGTGCCAAGGGGTAATGTGGTCAGCCTCCATTTCCTCTATGTCAAATTGTTCCTCGCATTTTACACATACACCATCTTGTCGTTCGTACGCTTCACGCTTCTGTCTATCGTTAAACGCTCGGATATTTAAGTGTTTTTCATCTCGAGTCAACACATAAGGATAAATACCTGATTTCTTTGTGACATCTTCGTCCATCATCAGCTCTTTTATTTCATCCTCTAATTTGTCAGCGTCCAGTTTTTTATCTTTGAATTCGTTATAAAACTCACCCCACTCCAACCCCTTCATTTCGCTTCGATAATTTAGAAAGGTTTCTCTTACCCACGCTAAAACATTCTGAAAGTACTCCCAAAGTTCATCGGCATCCTCATCGTGTTGGTGTTTTCCCATGTATTCTGCAATGTCACCATCGTTGATCCACGACAGCGTCGTTTCCAAATAGTCCTGCCGGATTGGTGAGCCCCCAAGCAATCGACCTTTATCTTTATCTAAAAGATAGGCAGGACATCCCGGCTTGCTAAATTTGCGTTTAGCATCTGAAAGCCACGGGCCAGTATAGATAGCATTGCGAACCTCTTGGTCAGTCAAGGCCTCCCCAGCAGTGTTGATAACCTCAAACCAGTTCAGACGTTCTTTATCACTACCTTCGCAGAAATAGATCATCAGCTCGTAGTCTAGAATTTGTTTTTGTTCTTCATCTGTTAAATTATGGAAATAAATACCACCCAAAGAAAAGTCGCCAGTCACATATTGACCGATACTGATTGTGCGCTGTTGTCCATCAAGCATCTCATACGTGCCGTCATCAGCTTCAATCCAGTACATGACATTGAGCGGGAAATCTTGTTTGACTGACTCGATTACCGCCTTTCGTTGCTCATCGTCATAGACAAATTCACGCTGATACTTAGGGCGAACATCAAGTTTACCGCCATAAGCAATAACACCTTCTTCGGCGTTGTCCTCATAACCGTTGACCACTTCTCGTATTGGAATTCTGTGTAGTTTAATTTGCATATTATTTCTTTCTAATTAGTAGACGGTTATAAATTTTTCTACCATCGATGATAGTTAAACATTCATAACCAATCCATCTTGCTGAATTTGCTAATCCTAAGATTTCAAATTGATCAGGGCTATATTTATCGACAAATGTAATAGGTACACCCATTATTCCATTATAATCCATTGGTATATCAGCAACCCTATCAACATTTATTACATCATAATTATCATACTTAGGATATTCTTCGGGAGTATACTTTTTATACAGCGTTAATTTCTCATGTCGCTTAGTTGTATCAAGATTTGTGAACCAGTTGATACGTCCCATACTAAAATATTTCACACCGTCCTCAATCTTAATTCTTGATTCAGTTTGTATATCGTAGTCGTCAGGAACCTGAAACCATTTTGTACCACCATTATCATAACCAAGCCACATTTTGTCTTCTTTAATATATTTAAATGTTTCTTTATACGTAACAGCATTCTGATCACCTAATATTAAAAACTTCTTGTCATATCCCATTAACTGATCAACATATTCACGAAACAGAGAGAATGGCGGATTTGTAACAACAATATCTGCTTCCTCAAGTAGCTCTATACACTCTTTACTACGAAAGTCACCAGTACCGATCATCTCCGTCATAAATTCCTCTGGATCGGGCTTCCGGTTATTGTTTTTATCACCAGTGTATTCCAATTTATAGGGAGGTTCTTGGGTGAATAGGGTCGTGCCTTTGAAGTGCGTTGCGATTAACTTCTTCAACCCCAAGTGTTCAAAATTCATACTAAAGTATTTTACGAAATTACTCTCCTGTGGATCATCACAGTTGCAGAAAACGACTTTGTCTTTGAATTGATCTTTGTAATGTCGTAGCTCTTTTTCAATATCAACAAGCTGAGTGTAAAACTCATCTTTTTTTGCTTCACCTGCTTTATTGAGATTGGTGTTTAAAGATTTAGACATAATTATTTTGGATTGTACATTTTTGTTTGAGCAAGACTAAAAACACCTTCACCCACACCTTTTATACTGTCAGGTAATTTTTCGATTGCTTTATGAAGATCATCAAGAAAATAAGAAGGCATTCCACTTTTTTCAATGTACCCCCTTATTTCAAGGAGGGTGTCTTCAGCTCCCCAGCCCCTTTGAAAATCCATATTCAGCTTTTTAATCATCTGTGACACTTCTCCAACTTGGTTATTACTTCTGTATCGTTCAATTTCAAACTCTACCAATGAGTATTCAATATTAAAGATCTTTTCATTAATTCGTTTTTCTATAGATTTAACCTTAGCATTAGAAGAATCAGACAATTTTTTAATTTGTTCCTCTACTGTAGTCTTCAGACTCGTAAGTTGTTCTTGTAGTTCATTTGGTTTTGAATTTTTTACTTGTCTATTTATTTTCCAGAACAGATAAGATAGAAGAAGGAGCCAAAATAGAATGAATGTTTCAAAAATAAACTCCAACAAAATATTAGCTCCTTTATTTAAAACTGAGAAAAGAAATAAATATATTTTCCATTTGAGCAAAAAATCAACAAAGGTCATGATTGCGACCAAAGCAGTAAGCGATGCTAAGACTTTGCCTAAAACTGTTTTTATATTATTAAACACTTTTTCCATAACTATTTCTGAATTAAGTCATCAACATCGACTTCAAGCGCCTTTGCTAGTTTCGATAGTGTATCGATGGTTGGATTCTGGTTAACACCACCCTCAATCTTTACCACCGTATTTAATGATACATCAGCCCGACGGGCCACCTTCTCAAGAGAGTAGCCTTTTTCTGCTCGTATTTTTTTAAAATTATCTGAAATCTTCATAAGTTTATTGTTGTATAATTTAATATATAGATTATAATATAAAGTGTAAATTCTTTACATTTGAATAATAACCAAGACTTACTTGAATGTAAAGCAGGATCGCTGGAGCAACCCTAAAAAATTTCCTTGCCGTCCTCTTCCGCCTAGCGGCGGGGGGTGTGGGGGGAGCCGCAAAAAAATGAAAGGAAAATTTTTAGGGTTGCTAGCGACCGAAGGGAGCAGAGGCGCGCAGCGCTAGGTGTTTTTTTCAAAATAAGTTCGAGCAAAGGTTAGTATTTCTTCACAAAATTGAACTTCTCGCGCTGAAAGCGCGTGTGAGGAATGCGCCACAGGCGCAAAAGATTTTAAAACAGGCCTTTTTGTAGCGACAAAGTCGCTGGGAGTTGGCACGGCGAAGCGTGTGGATTTGTCAC
>JBBDIH010000049.1:0-1406 GCA_040880505.1 Minisyncoccota bacterium | reverse complement strand
ACCCCGATTTCTTCATTTTATCCTCGTTATTTTAAGAATAACATGAATAAAACTTAAACATGAAATAGGGATAAAGTGAATAGTATTCACTTTACTCTGTTGTTAGCCGCAAGCAAAACCAACATCCTGCAAAACAAGAAATGAGATGAAAAACTTTTGGGAATCAATGTTCAATGAAGAAAAAACGACATGGGGATTTGAACCATCTGATTCTGCAATTCTATCAAAAGACTTTTTTTTAAAAAAGAATGCAAAAGAAATACTGATTCCTGGGATTGGATACGGAAGAAATGCAAAAATTTTCTGTGAGCACGGATTAAATGTGACTGGAATAGAAATATCAAAAACAGCAATTGATTTGGCTAAGAGAACTAACGGACTCGATATAAAAATCCACAAAGGTTCGGTAACAGAGATGCCATTTGACAAAAAAATATACGATGGCATATTTTGTTACGCCATGATTCATCTTTTAAATCAAAACGAGAGAAAAAAATTTTTAAAGGACTGTTTCCGCCAATTAAAACCAAATGGATATATGATTTTTACGGTTGTCTCAAAAAAAGCTTCGATGTATGGAAATGGAAAACAATTGAGTAAAGACAGATTTGAAGTAATGGATGGATTAAATGTATTCTTTTACAATAACGACTCAGTAAAACGAGAATTTGATAAATATGGCTTGGTTGAATTCTTTGAAATTGATGAGCCGATAAAGTATATGGAAAATGAACCACCTTTAAAATGTATTTTGGTAAAATGTAAACGAACTGATTAAAATGAAAGATATGCAGCAAATACGTCAAGACTTTGAATTACCTCCTTGTATCGAAAATTGGGGATGGAAATTTCATCATCTAGGAATACCAACCGATAAAGTGATGCCAAATGAAAGATACTTACCTCATTTAAAATTTCATGTTTCTGGATTCAGTACCAGTCCATTTGGGATTGAATGGATGAGATTTGATGAGGATTGTCCAATATCAGATTTAATAAAAACAGTTCCTCATATTGCATTTGAAGTCGATGATATTGATAAAGAATTGAAAAAACATGACTTTGAAATTATCTCTAAACCTGGTATACCATCTGATGGGGTAAGGGCAGCAATGATTAAACACAATGGAGCACCAATTGAATTGATTGAATTTGAAAGAAATAGTAAATAATGCCAGCGGCTAATCGAGTAGACGGCCGTGAGCAATAAGCCCACGGTGCGCCTCTCACACCACCGTACGTACGGGTCTCGTATACGGCGGTTTGTTACGTTGACCTGATTTGGTGATAGAGTTCCAACATAGCGATATAGCCCCTCCTCTTCAGTCTGGCTAAGGTGATGGTCGTTTTCAGGATGGGGCTTTGAGCTACTCTCCAGCCTCCCATTCGTGTCCGACTCCATGCAT
>JBBDIH010000048.1:0-1417 GCA_040880505.1 Minisyncoccota bacterium | reverse complement strand
ATGGGTATTTTACTTTTCTTATTTTACCGTTAGCAGCATGGTTAGGTATAATAAGATATTATGATGCCGCGGCAGGATATGTAGAAAATACATTTATTCTGCGTTTTAGAAATCTGGCCAAGACAACCACTATTATTAAAAAGAAATGCGTTCAAGCCGCGGATATTCAGAGCATTTACTTTCAGCGAAGAAGATACCTCTTAAATTTTATGGTAACAGTTGCTTCAGGGAAATCGGGAGCAACATTCATTGTAAATGATTTAGATCAGAAAACTGGAGAAGATTTATTCACCTGTGCTTCCTCAAATAATTACAATGTTGAGCTCACAGGAGATACTGAAAAAACACTGCCCGGATGGTAATTTTTTAAAATAGATCGTCTGTGGCCTTAATTGGTCATTCATTTATGATTCTTAGAATACCTTTTTTCAAATAAATTATTTAATCGTAACTAATCCATTTAATTACCGAATTACTATTATTTGATATATATTAAACTTTTTACCCTCACTTATTCTTTAATTAGTTAGATCATGAAAAAACTTATATATCGAATCATCCTCGGTGTGTTTTCTTTGCTCGTGGTTGTTGTCTTAGGGGCGGTACTATATTTAAGCTATGCTCTCCCGAATATAAATGAAGCCCCTGATCTTGTTATAGAGAGTACACCCGAACGTATTACCCATGGTAAATATCTTGTAAACCATGTAAACATCTGCATGGACTGTCACTCTGAAAGAGATTGGACAAAATTTTCAGCCCCCATAATTTCGGGAACAATAGGAATGGGCGGGGAATTATTTGATGAAAACCTGGGCCTCCCCGGTCGTTATTACGCACCTAATATAACGCCCGCAGGTATAGGAGACTGGACAGACGGGGAGGTTTTCCGTGCATTAACTTCTGGTGTAAATCGGGATGGTAAGGCACTGTTCCCTTTAATGCCATATCCCTATTATGCAAACATGGATGAAGAAGACATTTTTTCTATTATTGCTTATTTAAGGACAATAGAACCGGTTGAACATGAGGTACCAGGGTCGATCTCCAATTTCCCGATGAATCTGATCATAAACACGATGCCTGTAAAACCAAATCTTCAGAAGAAACCTGATAAAAGTAACTTAGTAGAATATGGTAAATACCTTGTAAATGCCGCCGGATGCCAATCCTGTCATACACAGTTTGAAAATGGAAGTTACTTCGAAGATAAATCTTTAGCAGGAAACAGGGAATTCCCACTACCGGACGGAGGAATACTTAGATCAGCTAATATCACTTTTCATGAAGAAACAGGAATTGGTTCCTGGACCAAAGAAATGTTTATAAAAAGATTTAAATCTTACGAAGATTCAACCCTGAGAAATACAACAGTTGAACCTAGCGCTTTTAATACCATCATGCCGTGGACATTATT
>JBBDIH010000047.1:0-1419 GCA_040880505.1 Minisyncoccota bacterium | reverse complement strand
ATTGTTTGAAGGACCCACTAAATACCTGCATAAATTTCGAGCCCACATGAGTACCCTATTGCCTAATGGCGGATATGAACCGCATAGTGATCCCTATGATGTTGCTCTACTCGTTCTTAGTGGTACCGTTGAAACGATTGGCCGAAGCGTTGGCCCCAACAGTGTCGTATTTTATGCGGCAGGAGAGCCTCATGGAATACGGAACGTGGGTGAAGTGAACGCGGCCTACCTGGTCTTTGAATTCCACGGTTGCAGAACTGAAGGACATGGGAAAGGAGTTTGGGATGAATTGCTTTGGCCTATCCAATCACTGCTGGTCCGCATTCTGCCGCCAATAGGATTGAAAGGTGCAAGGAAAGGACTGGCTATCATTCGCCAAAGTTTTGGGGTATTGAGGTAGTTTAAAATAAGTAATGGCCGACCTCATAGTTTTTTGGAAAGTCAACAAAAGATAAATTTTGGTACAATCATCAGAATAATTGTCCCATGTTGGAGATAGAAAGCGTCATCTCTAGTAATGCTGTGAGGAGACAGCGACATTGGCACCGTGACAACTAAAATCAAAACAGATGATGCCAAATCAACCTGACTGTATAATCTAATTCCTCAAAATATAGGAAAGAGTCCTTCTTGCATATGAGGGATTTATAAAAAGGCTAATAATTAACCAATGGAGATGTAGTAGACTTCTTGTTTTATTTTCTTTCCATCCGTATATCACCATTCTTAAGACAAGCCTATTTTCTGCGTGTAGATCTTTTTTAATTAATTTATTATGTTTTTGATAGAAATTTTCAGACCCTGATAATTTAAAATTAAAGTTTAATGTGATTCTATCATTATTATTAATTCGAATATAAGCAAGCACCTCTTTTAAGATATGTAGCTCACCCTTAGTAGATAGGGAAACATAAAAATCCCTATCCTGTAAAGCTGAAAAACTTTCGTCGAATCCACCAATTTCTAAAGCCTTTTCCTTTTTAAATAAAAAAGTGGAAAAACCGCCCAAATAGTTCTTATAAATCAAGTCTTCTGTTGTGTAATTTGATTTTTGGGGTATTTGAGGTTTTAATATTCTTTGGCTTTCAAAATCATAATCCGCTTTTCCCGTTGATAAACCAATAGCCTTACCTGCATTTTTTAAATACTCTACCTGTTTTTCCAGTTTAGCTGGCAGCCATACGTCATCAGAATCCAAAAGGGCTACCCATTCTCCTTTTGCAACACTAAGCCCTGTATTCCTTGCTCCCTGTGCTCCTTTTGATCGCTTATTGAGGAAGTATTTTACCCTAGTATCTTTATAACTTCTAACTACCTTCTCAGTATTGTCACTTGAGTAATCATCGACTATTAAAACTTCAAAATTTTGATAGGTTTGATTCAAGACAGAGTCTATAGCTTCTTTTAGTAGAAGTGATC
>JBBDIH010000046.1:0-1422 GCA_040880505.1 Minisyncoccota bacterium | reverse complement strand
TTGTTTGGAACAGAATCTTATGCTTCAAACTATCCGAATAAACAACAAATATATCTTCAAGAGGTTTGGGATTTGGATAAAGATGGAAATTTTAAAAGTAAGATAAAACGAACAGATGGCATACTTTTACTTGACAGTGAAATTTTAGGAATTGAATTTTTTAATTAAAACAAATGTATAATTATGTCTAATTCAAAAAAATCAAATTCAGGCAATATTCCGAAGAGGAGTAACCCCAAAACTGTACCTATTAAACCTCATAAAAGATCAACTCCCAGTCACAAGCCAACAGGAAGTCCAAAAGGATATAAGCCTACTGAAAGTACACATCTGCCAACACCTCCAAGAGAAAGTGGTTCGGGGATAAAGGATAATTGAAATTACCAAATGTAAAATTTTGAGCTTAGGAAAACAGAATCCATTTCAAAATTAACCAAAACTGTTATCTACTAGCCAGTTCTCTAAATTTTATATAAGTCTTGGGGTCAAAAGGACTTACAGATACGATTTTATCATATCGAATAGCAACTGAAAAATCAGAAACTTTTACATCAAAATCGTCTGGATTTTCAATAATCTGCTTGTAAATCATTCCGTAATAGGTAGTAAAATGAATAGTAAAGTTATCAGCATCCCTATATCCACTACTTAGCGGATTGATCATAATTGATCGTATTTCATCATTTATCCTAAAATAAGTGTCTGTTACTTTTCCTACATAAATCTTCCTATTATCGAGTGTAACAAGGACGTCGCTGTTTTTCTCAAACGATTGTAACAGTGTCATTTCAAAAGCATCATCATCCATTCTGATAACCCTTTTTTTCATTTCATCCTTATCAAGGATGTAATTAACTGCAAATACTGCCAACGCTATAAAAACTAGCGATAATAATGCAGGAAAAAGCTGCGGATTTCCAATAAAATCATGAACAAACTCAATCCACTCTGGTATTTTTGGATTGGCATTTTGATCGAGAATAGCAACTCTCCATAAAAAAAACGAAATACCATAAAAAAATAGACCTACTACTGCAGATTTGAAAAGAATCACATATCCATTATCCCGCACAGACTTAAAACCAGTCAAATAACTGTATTTGACAAATAAATAACCCCCTAATACCGGTATAAGAATTGTATTTAATGTAAGCATCCGGTGTTAAGTAACCGTCGAAGACCCTTTTTTTTTCGTTTTTCCGTTCCTAAATATTTTTCCGAAACTATTATTTATCTCTTCGAGCTCTCTTCGGTTCTCTTCAATTGAATAATATTTATCAATATCCATGCGGAGCCCTCCATAAACAGAGCCCTCTACGTGATAAATCGGCTTATCATTCCAAAAACGAAAGTAGGATTTAATTTTTTTGAACATGGCTGTCTATTTTGTTTCTAAATCAATATAGTTTACACGTTTGAATA
>JBBDIH010000045.1:25781-47265 GCA_040880505.1 Minisyncoccota bacterium | reverse complement strand
GGTACTTAACTTTCTGTTAAGTGGGTTTCCCCATTCGGAAATCCCCGGATCATAAATTGCTACACATTTACCCGAGGCTTATCGCAGTTACGCCACGTCCTTCATCGTTATTTAGTGTCAAGGCATCCACCATCTACCCTTATCGCCTTAATAATTTCTACTCCAAAAAATTGACTTTATTTTCAATTCAATTTTTTGAGTCTTCCCAATAGTGAAGATGTTCTCCTGAAGTAATTACTATTGGGGTTATTTAGATTTCAAAGATACTTTCATATAAGACACAAAGGGGTTTAAAAAACCGCCTTAGGCGGAGACAAAAACATCAACCAAAAAATGGCCAATTAAGTTTTATGACATCTCCTGCCTATGTATTTATGTATCTTTTGCATCAACAGTTAAATTTTATATTAATAAGATTCAATGTCAATAGTTAATAAATAAAAAAGAGCCCGAAGGCTCTCAAATTTTAATTAGTTTTTACTTATATCGGATAAATTAGTAAGTTTATCCTTTTTTACAAAATCAATCACAAATTTTTCAATAGGAGATATTAAATCTTTCCAACTGAAAACAGGAGATTTTTCTATACTGATTTCATAAGGAGCAATCACAATAGATTTTATACCTTTTATATAAAGTATTTTTCTAACTATATCGGGGTCACTCTCTTCAATCCAATCTTCTGAATAGAAATCAACTACATCGCTTACCATTTTTTCAGAAACATGAAAAAATGCCATGTCAGGATCAACACTTAGATCTCTTTTAACTTTAATATCATCAAGACCAGGAACATAAAAAACGTTTGGTTTGATAATTAAAGATAATAAGTTCAAAAGCTCGGACAATTTAAAAAGTATTTTTTTAAACATGACGTCCCCTCTTTTTAATTAATGTTAATAAAAACAACTGAATAAATTATACAAGCTTTTTGACTATATAGTCAAAGTAAAGTTAGTCTTCAAATAACTTTTCCCTTTTAGATTTAATGTACTCAAAAGCTTCCTCAGATGAATCAACTAAATGGTATATTTCTGTGTCTTTCTCATCTATTGCTCCATTCTTTTTATATAAAGATTCATGTATCCATTCCAGTAAAGGTTGCCAGTAATCACAATCTACTAAAACAACTAATACGGGTTCCTTTTTGCCTGTTTGAATCAAAGTTATCATCTCAAAAAACTCATCCATTGTTCCAAAACCACCAGGGAAAAATACATAAGCTTTAGAAGAAAAAGAAAGCATTACCTTTCTAGAAAAGAAGTAATGAAAAGCTAATGAGTCGGTAACATATTGATTTACCGCCTGTTCAGAGGGTAATTCTATATTAAAACCAACCGAATTACCACCGGCCTCGTATGCTCCTTTATTTGCTGCCTCCATTATTCCTGGTCCTCCACCAGTAACAATATCAAATCCTTCTTTTGAAAGTTTATATGCTAACTCATACGCTTCCTTATAAACATCATGTTCAAAATTTCTTCTAGCAGAACCAAAAAAAGAAACAGATTTTTTATACTTTTCTAAAAAATTAAAACCATCTCTAAATTCTTTTGATATTCTTTCTAATCTCTCTTCTAATTCTGAAGACTCAGGAGCTTTTCTAGACATTTCTTCAAGCTCTTCAACTGCTGGTCTTTTTATGTTTTTTATCTCCTTTTCTTTATCTGTCATTTTTTTATTTTACCCCGTTAAAGATTATTAATCTTAACATAGAATTTTATTTAAAATAACTATTTATCTTTAACGCGGTGAATTAAATTTTACACTTTTTAAGATTTCTTCTAATACTAACCAATTATCTTCATTTAAATCTCCTCTGTAAACAAAAGAAACAGATTCATCTCCTAAAGGATCACATGTATCTGGATCCTTAACTTCTTCTCCACTTCTAAAACATACAGCTTCTAAATTAGGAACTTCTAATCTTAACCAGGCATAACCCCAATCCTCCCAACTTTCAGGCATGTTATTAAATTTTACATACGCAGCAAAAGGCGTTCCATCTTCAAGTGTATAAAGAGAAGATGACTTATAATCTATCTCATCTCCCCAATCTTCTTCTAGTGGTTTTGTTTCTCCAGTTAAACCTTCTATTGGTATTCCCTCTGGGTAAATAGATACATTTGTAATATTAGCAAAATGATCAAATGACTTCTCAATAGAAACACCAGCTGGTTTTATATAAAAATTAAATCTTGGAGAAATTATATGATCAGGACTTATATTCCAATTCCAGTCCTCAGACGGATAATTAAGACTAAAATCATATTTATCACTTATGTATTCTTCCCAGTCTGAAGTATCTAAATCATTATTATTTTCAAGATCACTGTTAACTAAAGCGTCTATAAATAAAAAGAAAGAGCTTATCGCAATAACAGCTATAACTAAAAGTAGTAATTTTTTATCACTCATATTAAACAATATTATAGTTTTAAATTAATTATTTTTCAAAATTAAACTTTATTTGATTCTTTAATTAAATACTTATCTACCTCTTTTGCTTTAGTGCTAACCCTAATTGATATTTTATTAAAACCATGAAGTTTTAATGTATCTAATTTTTTAACCCTAGACAAGGCCACATAACCCATTCCTTCTTCAAAAGATTTTGATAGATCTATTTCAGCTGCATCCAAAGTCATTCCCTGACTCTTATGGATTGTTATGGCCCAAGCTAATTTTAAAGGTATTTGATTAATTTTTGCTTCAGCATTTCCATCAAAATCATCCACTGTCCAAGTTTCTGGATAAACAATTATCTCTTCTCCATCAAAAGTTTCAACTATTGGATAATCATCTTCATTAAAACTTATAACTTCACCTAATGTTCCATTAACATAACCTTTACTAAAATTATTTTTAGTAAACATTACTTTGGCTCCTTTTTTTAAAATTAAAGTTTCTGGTGTTAAACAAGATTTTTTTAAAGATTTAAGCAAGGCATCTTTACCAGAAGATTCCATTTTATATTTTTTATGATTATTTTTAATTTTTCTTAACTCTATATTATTTATAGAATCAACATCCATATTATGAGTAAAAAGTTTGGTTGGAGAAATTTTTAAATCTAATTTTCTGTTTACAGCTTCTTTTAAAATATTTATATGGTCATCATTAATATTGGATTCTCTAATTCCTGATAACAGATAGGATAAATTATCATCTTTGTGTCTGTATTGATTTTCTAAATAACAAACTTTCATATTTAATTGATTCCATACAACTGAGTCAGTTATAAATCTAATCTCTTCATCAGAATTTCTTCTTATTGGTGGGAGTTGGAAAAAATCACCAGAACAAACCAACTGCATACCACCGAAAGGTTTCGCACTACCTCTTATTTCCTGACAGATTCTGCTAACCATATCAAATAAATTAGGGCTTAACATCGAAACCTCATCTATAATTAAAATTTCTGAGGATCTTATAGCTTTAAGTAAATATCTTGTCTTAGATATTTTTTTTAAATCTTTTTCTGTTAAGGTATCTCTTATTCCCACTCCAGACCAAGAATGTATAGTTCTTCCGTTTATATGAGTAGCAGCTATTCCAGTAGATGCTGTCGAACTAAAAGGAATTTGCTCTTCTTTCAGATAATCTATAAACCTATTTATTAAATAGGTTTTACCTGAACCAGGAGGTCCAGTAATAAGAGTATTTTCACCACTCTTTAATATTTCAAAAGCTCTATCTTGTTTCACCCTGTTAGAGATACGATTGCCTTTAGGCAATCGTATCTATTAATTGTTAATTTATACCTTTTGTTTTTCATATTATTAATTGTTGATTTTAGTATATAAGTTAGATTATCTCTAACAGGGTGAATAATTATATTTTCATTAACTCCTGCCAAATTCTCACCATTGCGTATGTATCTAATTTACAGTACTCAATTAAATTTTTTATTAATTCTTCTTTATCTTGATTGTCCTCTTCTCTAAAAATTTCACTCATCCAAAGTCTTTGTGCTGCGCCACCCTCTTGGACATTAAGTTTTTTATAACTTAAATCAGGGGCTAATACTGGTAAAACATTTTTAATAGAGGCACTACCCATAAAATCTTTATCAACAAACCAACCATTATTAAACGGCTCCATTAAATCCACTACCCTATCGTTAATATCATCTAAAAACTCTTTGTATTCAGGAAAAGCATCCCCCATCTCTTCATTTCTTTTTGTTTCAAAATGTTTATACCAAACAATAACGCTACCCTTTGGACCAATGTCATTTTTTAAACTCTTCAATAATTCCGGAACAGGATTTGATGATTTAACATGTAAGTACTCTGTATGAACTGGCTCTGAATCAGCCTCTTCTACGGTGTGTAAGGAGTACTGAAAAGGTATCTGTTGATAAGGTCTTGTTCCATCATACAGAGGGACAACACTCATCGCAGTCTCATAATCTAAGAAATACAAAGGATACTCTAAACTATCTAAAAATGTTTCTATTAAGTCCTCATTAATTATTCTTCTGTCTTCTTTTGTCGCTTTTACCTGCGCTAACTGTTTTGGGGTTAATTTAAAGTCATAAGGGATATCTTCTATTTTCTCTATTTCAGCATCTTCTAGATCCCTAATTCTTTTTGCTCCAGGAGCTATTAGATTATAGATGCTGTATTTATCTACGTTTTTTAAGTTTTTATAAACTTCCATCCAGTCGTTAAAGAATCCAAGGTTAACGTGACGAGGAGATGGGTCTGGCATCTTTGTGGAATGTATAACCTGCAGGGCTTCCTTTATTTTCTTTTTAGTTCCTTCAACCTTATCCATTACCTGATCGGTTATGTCTTCTTCTGCAGAAAGATTCGTAGGATCTACTTCCCCATCTCTTACATAATCTCTATTAACATAAATTAAATTTATATTTCTAACTTTATAACCAGCTGTTTCTAAAACAACATACTGAAAAGCTAAATCATAAATGTGATCAGGTTTAACTTTAGTACTAGACTTTATTTCATAAAGATCCAAAGTTTTATCATCTACAATATCAACAACGTCACAGATACAAGTAATGTGTTCAGTTTCAAACCTTCCCTGTAAAACAGTTTTTGCTCCATCTTCTATAACTTTCCTGGTTCTCTCCGGCATAGACTTATATTCACTAAAATCATTAAAACCAACTTCTACCGCATCCTTAAATCTTTGGTTGGCATATTTCTCAAACTCAAAACCTTCATCAAATAAAGCTTGGAGGTTAGCATCTATTTCAGGAATTTTAGATTTATCATGTTTTTTTAACCAAGCTAAAGCAGGGTGCTTTAGAAACATCATGTACTCAGATTTAGATAATTGCATAAGCTTATTATACCAGCACATCGCTTTGGTGTTTAGGTCCTCGGAGGAAATAAATATAAAATTTATGTCCTGCCGAGGACCTAAACTTATTTACTTTGGTATAATTATGATAACAATTCACCCCGTTAGAAATTAAATACATGAAACTTTCAAATAAAAAATTAAAGAATGGAACCGTTTCTAACGGGGTGAAAAAGATTTTAATATTTTTATTCGTTATTTTACTGATTGTATTAGGATTGGTTATTTATCCTAATTTAGTTTTTTCTCCAATAGATACTTCTCTACCAGAAACTTCAGAGGATACTAAAACTTCAGACGAAATAGATCTTATTTTTGTTGGAGATATTATGCTAGATAGAAATGTAAAAAATAAAATTAATTCTGTGGGCAACGGTGATTATAAATTCCCTTTTTTGCTTTTAGCAAATGAATTAAATTCCGCTGATATAACTATCGGAAATTTAGAAACAACAATTTCGGAAAGAGGTTATCCTACTAGAGAGTTATATCTTTTTCGTTCATCACCTGATTCTGTAAAAGGTTTAACTTATGCAGGATTTGATGTTTTATCTGTTGCTAATAACCATTCTAATGATTATGGAAGAATAGCCTTTGAAGATACTATAAATTTTTTAGAAAAAGCTAATATAACTTCAATAGGAGGTGGAATGAATATATCTGAAGCTTACAAAGCAAAATTTATAGAGATAGAAAATACAACAATTGCTTTCTTGGCCTTTTCTGATTTTGCCATGTTAATTCCAACAAAAACTGATAGTGGCATGGCTACAACATTAGATGAAAATTTAATGTGGTCCTCTATTAATGAAGCTAAGGAGGAGGCTGATATCGTTATAGTTCTATTCCACTACGGTGATGAGTATGAACTAAAACCAAATGAAAGACAGGTGATATTTTCTAGAAAAGCCATAGATTACGGAGCTGATTTAATAATAGGAAGTCATCCTCATGTAATTCAAACAACAGAAAAATATAAAAATGGTTTTATAGCTTACAGCTTGGGTAACTTTATTTTTGATCAAGACTTCTCTGAGCAAACTATGACCGCTGGAATATTAAAAGTAAAAATAAAAGATCAAAAGATAAAATCTTTTGATCTTCAAAAAGCTATATTAAACGATAACTATCAACCTTATTTATCTAACTCCTAATAATTCTACTTCAAAAGTTAAAATGGATCCTGCAGGAATTAATCCAGGTACTCCATTTTCTCCATAAGCAAGTTCTGGAGATATAGTTAATCTTCTTTTTTCTCCTACTTTCATTCCTAAAAGTCCTTTATCCCAGCCTTCAATTACTTTCCCAGCGCCTAAAGTAAACGAAAAGCTGACTCCTCTATCTCTACTAGAATCAAATTTAGTACCATCTTCTAATGTTCCAGTATAATGAACTACTACTGTTTCTCCATTTTCTGCTCCTTTGCCTGCTCCCTCCTCTAAAATTTCTATATTTAAACCTTCTTGATTAATCATATTTATTTCTTGGTTAACTTCTTCTTGTAATATTTTTTCATTTTCGACTGAATTATCTTTATAAAAACTTAAATAATAAAATAAAGTTCCTACAAACAATAAAATAACTATTGATATAAATAAAGTTTTATTTTTCATAAAAATCATTTTAATTATTAAGGTTGAAAAACATGTTCTGGATTAAATTCAATGTTTTCTATGTTTTCAAATTGTTCAATAGTTTTATAAACCTGATTAGCTAATACTGTAACTCTACATGAGCCACCGGAAGAAATATAATTAGGATCACTAAAATTTAAAATTAAATCTCCATTATCTAATGAATAACTCTCTAGAGAAAAATTTTCTAAAGGAAAATTCATATTATCATTAACTTCCCCATTAAATCCTTCTCCTTCAATAAGTGCGTTCAATGTAGCTAGTATTACATCTTCATCTTCATTTACTTCTAGATTTTTCTCTGTGGATACTAAGCCTTTATTTGAACATAAAATATCACCATCTTCATCTATATCTAGGTCAGAATCATAATAAAATAAAATAACTTTTCTATTGTCCATAGAGTCTTTACTAGACTCATTTATATCTGTGATTATATAAAAACCAGTAACTACTACTAATATTATTACTATAAAATTAATAAATTTTTCCATAAATTAAATTCTAATATATAAATCTATAAACGTGAATTAAATAAAAAACTAAAAATAAGAGCTCAAACCACCAGCCCAAGAAAGAAACTATAAAACTAACTACTATTTTTTCTTGTAATGTTTTTGGTAAAACTTCATCATCTTTACCTTCTCTTTCTCTCTTTAATAATTTTGGACTTATATAAAAACTAAGAAATACACCATTCAATAACAAAATAAGAGCAATTAAAGATTGGTAAACAGGTATTCCTGTAAAACCTATTTTTCTATATAAAATAAACCCTCCTATAATTAACAAAGTCATACCAACCCAAATTAAAGGTTTGGTAATTTTATGAGCTCTTATTGTTGCTTTTGTCCAATATTTAGATTTCCTTGCTAAAAAGCCATGAAAATCAATAACAGTAACAGCTCCTAATCCTAATATAAAACCTGCAATCATTATAAATAAACCTATTGAATCTAATGTCATGTATCTAAATTATAAATAATTTAATTAATATAGCTAGTAGTTTTTTACTTCACTTAAATTTACCTGAATTAAAAGAGCGGATCTCACCGCTCTTTTAATTTTAATATCTGACTCTTTACATATCTGAATCAGAGTTTTGATTTTCTGTATTAGCTTTTTTTGAAGATTCTTTACATCTCTTGCAATTTCCAGAATGCGAAAAAATTTCAACTAAAGCAGAAACTCCGACTAATATATAAACTATATTTGAGATTAAACTACCTGCACCAAAAATTAACGCAACTAAGTCTAAATCAAAAGCTCCTACCAATCCCCAGTTCAAACCACCAATAGCTAGTAGGGCAAAAGTTATATAGTGTAGTACTTTCATAATGTTTTAAATATTTATTAAAACGACCTTTGGGTCCATATATACTATTATACTATATTTTCCTAGAATCATAAGCCCAATGTAAAAGGGCTTGCCTTTGTTTTTTCCTGCAACCTAAAGCCCCATCATCACAGTTTTTCATTACCTGTATTTTGTGGCGTTTAAAAGATTTCCATCTTTTTATCTGTCTTTTATCCTCTTCAATTATTCTTCTACCCATATAATATCTACAATACCATTGAAACCAACCTCTAGGATCATGTTTTTCATTTAACCAATTCTTTTTTCTCCAAACTGATAAAGGTTGAGATGCATTTACTTTAAAAAAATTCAAATCTGGATCATGTTTTTCTGGGTTTAGTTTAGCTTTTTTGAACCATTCATCAGGAAATTCATCCTTACAATCTGTCATATATTTACCACCAAAAACACCTAAAGATAACATTTCTTTAGGTGTTACTTCTGGCTCAAATTCTTTATCAAAGTTTTCTCCTAAAGCTTCTGTTAAATAATAAACATAACCTTTTTGCATTTTATCGTTTACAACTATTTTCTTATTCATTCTTACCAGAAAATTCCTAAAGGACTAAAAAGCATACAACCAAAAATAAGTACCACAAAAAGATAGTAAAGAGTCCATCCCTTTGCTAAAGGAAGATGTCTAGAAATAAAACTAAAATTCTTCTGATACCAGCTTTTACCGTTCTTTGTAAAAGCAAATAAATTAGCTAACAACGCATCAATTAAAAACAAGTAGAAAATTAATAAAGTTAAACTCATATATATTTTTATTTAATGATTACTTTGACCTTTTTATTATTTTATCATTCACTTTTTATAGGTGAACTTTCATTTAAAACATCTAATTTCTTAGATTTTAATTTAATTATAAAAGGACCAACAAAGGTTGTCACGATACTAAGTATAACCATAGCTGTTACCAACTCCGGAGTAAGAAATCCTAACACCTCTCCAGTAGCAACAACTGCTAAAGTTGTTGATAGCTGAGGTATTGTTGAGGCACCTATTACAATGCTTTCATTTTTATTAAAACCTAATATTCTACCACCTAAAAACCCTGATCCAAATTTAGCTAAAATTGAAACTGTAATTATTATAAAAGTTATTATTAATGCTCCCTCAACACTTCCAAATACTCCTAAATTAGTTTTTGTTCCTATAACAACAAAAAATGTTGGTACAAATATTCCATAACTTAAAGTTCTTATTTTCCCTAAAAGTATGTCGCTTTTGATAAAATCTGAAAGAACTAATCCCGCAAAAAAACCTGCAATTATAGGATGTAAACCAAGAAGTTCAAAAATTATTACTGTACCTATAAGGATAGTAAATATTATTCTTATCTCTTGTTGAAATAAATCCTCTCCAAATTTTTTATCGGAACGAAAAACCCACATAATCTTCGGTATCGCCCAACGAAGAATAAAAAGAATTGCAAAAAGCATTAAATAAAATATTGGTAACGGCAAAGCTGATACTGGATCAATAGACTGTAAAAGTAAAGAAAGTAATATAAGACTAAAAACATCCTCTACTATTGTAGTAGCAACTATGGATCTACCCATTTTTGTTCCTATTATTCCACTATCCTCTAAAGAAGGTATTGCTATAGAAACAGAAGAAGACACAAAAACAATACCAATAAATAAAGATGGTATTAAATCTAACCCTAGTAAAATGCCTAAACCAACTCCTGCTATTAAAGGTATTACTCCATTTAAAGCAGCTAATTCAATTATTTGTTTTCTCTGTTCTTTAAAAATAGAAAACTTAGTTTCCAAACCAGCCATAAACATTAAAAAGATAAGTCCTATTTGACTGATAAATTCTATAGTTTCATTAGGTTGAAAAATATCTAAAGCATAAGGACCTACGAACATACCGCCTAATATAAGGGCTAATATCCAGGGTAAATGAAGTCTTTTAAAAACTTCAGCAAAAAATATTCCGACAAAAAGTATTATAAAAAATGGTATTAACTGAGTCATATTATTTATATTAATTTTAGCTTATCCCCTACTTCAGTGTTAGATTTATCAACTAAACCTTTTGGTAATTCAAAGATATTATTATATAAAATATTCCAAACAAAAAAATTACCTGGCTCTAAAACTTTTTTGATTTTTTTTACCACTAGATTTTTATCAGCTACTACAACATCTATTGAGAACTTCATTCCAGATGTATGTATACCAAGTCTAGTTTTAAAATAAACTGACTCTGGTTTTATTGCTCCAATTAAACCAATTGATTTTTCCTTTAAAGTTTTTAACTTTCTTATGCTTTTAGTAATAACCTTATCTTTTGTTTCGTTGATTAATTTCATAAATTATAATTCCCAAGGTGTCATCACTTCATAACCATCTTCTGTAACTGCCACTGTTTTTTCAAAATGAGCACTTATACTACCATCACTAGTTCCATAACTTTCATCATCTTTCATAATTATTCTATCAGAGCTAATTGAAGCCATTGGTTCTATTGCTAAAACCATGCCAGGCTGTAGTTTTAAACCACTTCCTGGTTCACCATAATTATAAACTGTTGGTTCTTCATGCAAATCAAAACCAACGCCATGCCCAGTTAAACCATTTATTAATTTAAAACCATCTTTATTGATCTGTTTTTCTATTTCGTAACCTATATCTCCTAAAGTATTTCCAACCTTTAAAGCAGATATTCCATTTTCTAAAGATTTCTTTGTAGATTTTAATAATCTTTGATTTTCATTAGATATTTTACCTATCCCAAAAGTAAAAGCTGAGTCAGTTACATATCCCTTAAAATTCACTCCTATATCTATAGATAAAATATCACTTTCTTTTAAAGAATAATCCACTGGTGTTCCATGAACTATTTGATCATTTAGAGATGTACATATATAAGCAGGATAAGGATGGTCTGCCCCACTTGGCTTATAACCAAAAAAGGCAGACTTTGCGCCAGCGTCTTCTAAAATTAATCTAGCTTCTTTATCTAAAGATAAAAGATTAACTCCTGGGGCAGACATGCCTTTTAATCTATGCAAAATGGACACAAGTATTTTGCCTGATTCTTTTATTTGTTTTATGTCTTCTTTATTTTTTAGTTTCATCTATAGAATTTAATGCGGTCAATAAATTTTCATAAACCTCTTCAATAGAACTCATTCCATCGATCTCTATTAATCTATCTTCATTTTTATAATACTTAAAAACTCTCATTACCTCTGTTCTGTACCAATGCATTCTATTTTCTATGTCTTCATCTGTGTCATCAACTCTTCCTCTAGATTTTAATCGTTTTACAGCTTCATTTTCGGTTATATTAATGTGGATAGGAATAATTTCTCTTCCAAACCATTCCATCACACTATCTAAATATTTTGCTTCTTCTAATCTTCTGGCTACTCCATCAAAAATAATATTTTCTTTATTGGTTTCTATCTCTTCTATTAAAAATCTTTCCCACATATGAGAAGAAACCCAAGCAGGGCAAAGCATTCCATCTTCTAAAACTTTTTTTATTTTTTTTGCTATAAATGAATCTTTCTCAGCCTCTTTTCTAAGTAAACTACCTGTTGTTATATGAAAATCAAAATCTAAATTCTTTTTTAAAAGCTTTGCTTGAGTTCCCTTCCCTGAACCAGAGCGCCCAAAAATTAATAATGTTATTTTTTCCATGTAATTTCAGTATACAATACTAATGTTTCAGTGTTTAGGTCCTCGAAAGAAATAAACCCGTTTACTTTACGGAATAAACTACCCCCTCTGTTTCAGGAAGGTTTCTGAAACAGTTGGGTAGTTTGTGAAGTGCACTAGATACCTTCGTACTCTCTCATAACAAGCTGAGAGTCCACTTTCTTCATAACTTCTAATGCAACTGCAACCACAATCAATAATCCTGCACCTCCAATAGCAAAAGTTTGGATGCCTGTAGCAATCTGTGAAACATTAGGAAGGATTGCAACTAAACCTAAAAATATTGCACCAGAAAAAGTAATTCTGTTAACAATTTTCTTTAAAACTTCTGTTGTGTGTTTTCCTGGACGAATACCTGGTATAAAACCTCCATTTCTTTGTAGGTTTTTTGATATCTCATCAGGATCGAATGTAACCGCTGTATAAAAGTAAGTAAACACAACTACTAAGAAAAAGTAAGCTAAAGAGTAAAGGTATATATTATTAAAGAATCCCATAACAAAGTTGTTTACTGTAGCTCCAAAGTCTGCTGAAAAAAGAGTTGCAATTTGCGCAAAAAACTGTGGGAAAAGTAAAACAGATATAGCAAAAATAATAGGAATAACTCCTGCCTGATTAACTCTAATTGGTAAATAAGATGAAGCTCCTCCATACATTTTATTGCCTCTTACTTGTTTAGCATAAGAAACTGGAACTTTTCTTTCTCCTTCGTTTACAAAAGTAACACCAGCAATAACAACTATACTAAGTAAAATAAATGATATGTAAGTTGGTAATTGAGCAGAAGTATAGCTAGCTAAAGATGAAAACATAGCACTAGGTAATATAGCGACTATACCAGCAAAAATTAATATAGAGATTCCATTACCTATATTATATTCAGTAATAAGCTCACCTATCCAAGTAAGTAAAACGCTTCCTCCAGTAATAATGAAAACATTAGTAAGCATCTCTGTTAAAGGCATTGGGCTTATTGCTCCCTGAGAAATAAGTAAATTAAGAAAACCATAACCCTGAATAAAAGCAAAAGGAACTGTTAAATATCTTGAGTATCTATTAAATTTAGCTCTACCCTCTGCACCTTCTTCGTAATAAGCCTTTTTTAATTGAGGGAAAACAATAGTCAAAAGTTGCATAACAATTACAGCGGTAATGTAAGGACCAACACCAAGCATAACTATAGACAAATTAGAAAGACCACCACCAGAAAACAAGTTTAAAAATCCAAATAATTCGTTAGAAGCAAAAAATTCTCCTAATCTGCTAATATCTATTCCTGGAATAGGAATAGCTGCTAAAACCCTAAAAAGACCTAGCAATAAAACTACCTTAAATATTTTATCTCTTAATTCTGGAATCTTAAAAACTTGTAGTAATTTTTGCATTGAAGTTTATTTATTATCTTCTTTTACTACTACTTTACCACCAGCTTTTTCAATCTTTTCTTTTGCTGATTTAGAAGTTTTAATATCCTTTATTTCAAATTTTTTTGATAAATCACCCTTACCAAGAATTTTAATAATATCTCTTTTATTTACTAATCTTTTTTCCAAAAAATCCTGCTTAGTTATAGATCCTTCTTTAAAATATCTCTCTAAATCAGAAACATTAAAAATTTTCGCTTCTCTAGATTTTCTAGGATTCTTTAATCCTTTTAATTTAGGAAACTTAGATATCATTTCTTTCTTTTGAGAAGGAATTTTTCTTCCAGCTCTTGCTTTTTGACCCTTAATGCCACGGCCTGAGTAAGTACCTCTTTTACCTCCTCTTCCAACTCTTTTCCTTCCTTTCTTTTTTAGTTTTGGTTTTAAGTCGTTTATTTGCATTTTATTTCTTTATTTCAAAAGTTTTTAAAGCTTCAATTGTTGCTTTAGCATTATTCAATTTACTATTTGTTCCTCCTAAAATCTTAGCAGAAATGTCTTTAACTCCAGCAAGGTCAAGTACTACTCTAGCAGCTCCACCACAAATAAGACCATGTCCTTCTTTTGTTGGTTTTATCCTTACTCTAGCGGCAGAATATTTTTTTTCTACATCATAAGGAATTGTTCTTTCATCTTTTAATTGAAACTTTATCATATTCTTCTTAGCCGCAGATTTTCCTTTATTTATAGAATCAACAACATCTAAACCTTTTCCAATTCCTACTCCTACTTTTCCTTTTCTATCACCTAAAACTACTGTTGTTCTAAAACTAAATCTTTTACCACCAGCAACAACTCTGGTAACTCTTCTTACCTCTAAAACTCTCTCTTCAAATTCACTTTTTTCTCTAGTAAACCTACCCTTTTTTCTAGGTTTTTTATTTTTAGAAAACTTTGTATTTTTCTTTGAATCGCCAAAGCTTTTATCGTCGACAGTTTTTTTATTTTTACCTATTTCAGGTTTTTTTACTTTTGGTTCTGACATAATTATTTAAAAATTTAATCCTCCTTCTCTTGCTCCTTCTGCTAAAGCTTTTACTCTACCATGATAACGATATTCTCCTCTATCAAAGAAAACATTTTTTATGTCTTCTTTCAAAGCTTTTTCAGCTAATATCTTACCTAGTTTACTCGCTTTTTCAGATTTTGTTCCTTTTTCTTTATTAACCTCTTTTGAAGAAGCTGAAATTAAAGTCTTACCAGAATTATCATCTATAATCTGAGCATGTATGTATTTATTACTTCTGTAAACAGAAAGTCTAGGTTTTTCGCTGGTTCCTTTACCAACAGTTTTTCTGGTTCTGTTTTTTCTTAAAAATCTTTTATTGTTTAATTTAGTTCTATCCATGATTTTATGCACTAGTTACAGCCTTTTTACCAGCTTTTCTTCTAACGACTTCTCCTTCATATCTAAATCCTTTTCCTTTGTATGGTTCTACTTTTCTAAATGATCTTATCTCTGCTGCTATTTGTCCTACTTGCGCTTTATCATGTCCTTTTATTGTTATCTTATTTGCTTTTTCATCGAGCTCTAACTCTATTCCATCCTCCTCTTCCATTTCAATGGTATGAGAATAACCTAGAGAAAAAACAACCTTTTTTCCTTCTTTTTTCATTCTGTAACCAACTCCCTCTAGTATAAGAGTTTTTGAAAAACCTTTAGTAAGACCTTCTACAGCATTAGCTACTAAAGATCTCATAGTCCCCCAGTTACTTCTTGATTGTTTATTATTAGCTACTAATTCAAAAGTGATCTCATCACCTTTAATATTAATTTTTAAACCAGATAAAACATCTATGGAGATTTCCTTACCATTAGCAGAAACCTTCATTGAATCTTCATCTAAAGTTACTTTCACTTCTTCCGGGATATTAATTGGTTTTTTTCCTATTTTGCTCATAAATTTATTTAATTACCAAATTTCAAAAAGAATCTGACCCCCAACCTTTTGTTTTCTAGCTTCTCTGCCAGTTAGAATTCCTTTAGAAGTTGAAAGAACTAAAGTTCCATAACCTCCTTTTACATATCTCAAGTCTTCAACTCCAGAATACTTTCTAAGAGAAGGCTTACTTAAAAATTTAATACCTTGAATTTTCTTATCATAATTAGGAAATATTTTAATTATTTTTTTTATAGATCTTCCTTTAACTTCTGCCTTTTTTAAAAATCCCTGCTTTTCCAATAATTCAGCTACGGATCTATCCATTTTAGTATAAGGAATCTTAACGTATCTTTTGTTTACAGCTTCAGCGTTTTTTATTCTTGTTATTAAATCTATGTACATAATATCATTAAGGGTTGTTACCAGCTTGCTTTTTTCATTCCAGGAATTTTGCCTTCACTGGCTAATTCTCTAAAACAAATCCTACAAAGATTAAAATCTCTCATGTAACCTTTTTTTCTACCGCATTTAAAACAACGGTTTACTTTTCTTGTAGAATATTTTGGTTTCTTTTTTGATCTTTCTATTACTGATTTTTTTGCCATAATTATTCTTCTTTTTTAAATGGTACTCCCATTTCTTTATAAATCTCTAAAGCATCATCTCTATCTCTTTCTTTTGGTACTACAGTAACCTGTAATCCAAAATCAATTTTAGATTTATCAGAATCTACTTCAGGGAATACCTGTTTATCTTTAAATCCTATATTAAGACTACCTGAATGGTCAACTATTGATTTATTTAATCCTCTAAAATCTCTTACTCTAGGCAATGTAGTATTAATTATTTTACTAAAGAAATCAATCATTCTTTTACCTCTTAATGTAGTTTTAAGCCCTACAACTTCTCCCTCTCTAACCTTAAAACCAGCTATAGACTTTTTAGCGGGCACAATAGAAGGCTTCTGTCCAGTAATAATAGATATTTCCTTAACTATTTCAGGAAGAATTTTATCTTCAAAATGAGGCTTGTCGCGTAATTTTCCAAGCCCTATATTTACTACTATTTTTTCTAATTTTTTCTCTTTTGTTCTTTCCATGTATTTAATCAATAAACTTATTACATTTTTTACAGTATCTTTTTATTTCATCTTCATCCTCTTTTTTACCTATTCTTGTAGGTTCCTTGCAATTTGGACATATCAAAGAAATATTTGAAATACTAAGGGGACGAGATACATCTATTACCTCTCCTTTTTCGTCTTGTTTTTTTGGTTTAACGTGTTTTTTATAAACATTAACACCCTCAACAGAAACTCTGTTTTTCTTAGAGTCAATTCTTAAAATCTTTCCTTCTTTACCTTTATCCTTTCCTGCTATTATTTTTACTGTATCTCCTTTTTTAATTCTCATTTTTTATATTATATTACGTCTCTAGCTAAAGAGGATATACTTCCAAAACCTTTTTCTTTTACCTCTCTTGGAATAGGACCAAATATTCTTGTTCCTTTTGGTTCGTTTTTATCAACTATAACAACAGCATTATCATCGAATTTAATATAAGAACCATCTTTTCTTCTATAATTTTGTTTTTGCCTAACAATAACTGCTCTTACAATATCCTTTTTCTTTACTTGTTTTCTAGGTTCTGCAGTTTGAACAGAAGCAACAATAAGATCACCGATTCTAGCATATCTTCTTTTTGTTCCCCCTAAAACTCTAAAACAACGTACAGATTTTGCTCCTGAGTTATCAGCTACTTTTAATATTGAACGTTCTTGAATCATAAAATTTTATCTAATTATTTATCTGCTTTTTTAACAAGTCCTGTTATTATCCATTTTTTATTCTTGGACATAGGTTTTATTTCTTCTATGTACACAAAATCACCTTCCTTATACTCATTATTTTCATCGTGAGCTTTAACTTTATTAGAAAGATTTATGTATTTAGAATAAACTGGATGTTTTTTTGAACGAAAAATTTCAACAGTCCTTGTTTTATTCATTTTGTCAGATGTAATTGTTCCTTTTAATTTTCTCATAATTATTGTTCTTTCTTTAGTTCGCTAGAATCTTTTGCGTCGGCGATTGTTTTACTATTAATTAATGTCATTAATTGGGCTATATTCTTTTTAGTAGCTCTTATTTGTGAAACATTATCAACCTTACCCAAAGAAAGGTCAAATTTAAGATCTTCTAGATCTTTCTTCTCTTGATTAAGAGTTTTCTCTAAATCTCTTAATGTTTTCTTTTTAAAATCATTTAATTCTTTCTTTTTCATAAAATTAATCTTTAAATACTATTTTTGTCTTTACTGGTAATTTATGACCCGCTCTTTTCAGTGCTTCTACAGCTATTTCTTCTGAAACACCGTCAACTTCGAACATTATTCTACCAGGAGATACTGGATCAACAAAATGATCAACAGCACCTTTACCACCTCCCATGGTAACTTCAGGTGGAAATTTTGTTACTGGCTTGTCTGGGAAAAGTCTTATCCAAACTTTACCTTCTCTTTTCATTCTTCTTGTTATTGTTTTTCTGGCTGCTTCAATTTGATTTGCAGTTATCCAAGAAGAACCAAGGGATTGTAATCCAACGCTACCAAAATCAACATTAGTACCTCTGGTACTTTTTTTTCTTGTTCTAGATCTTCCTTTCTGTTGTTTTCTATATTTTTGTTTTTTTGGTTGCAACATATTTTTAATCTTCTTTTTCAAAAACTTCTCCTTTGTATAACCAAACCTTTATACCAACAGCTCCATAAGTTGTAGAGGCAGTTGATTGTCCATAATCTATATCTGCTCTTAAAGTGCTTAAAGGCATGTTTCCGATAGACATAGACTCTGTTCTTGCTATATCTGCACCATTTAGTCTTCCAGCCACTTGTAATTTTGCTCCTTTCACTTCCCTATTTTGATCAATATTTCTAATAGTTCTTTTCATTACTACTCTAAAAGGAACTCTTTTTTCTATATCATAAGCAATTTGATCAGAAATAACATTAGCAGAAAGCTCTGTTCTTCTTAATTCAATTACATCTATCTTTAAACTAAAATCTTTATTAATGTCCTTTTCTTTTCTGAGAGCTTTTATCCCTTTCATCATTTTAGCTCTTAAAGATTCAATTCCCTGTCCTTTTCTACCAATTATAAGTCCGGGTTTATTGCTTTTAATCAAAACCTTAATATCTTCTCTGGTTCTTTCTATATCAATAGAATCAATTCCAGCTCTTTTTAGAGATTTATTTATAACTTCTCTAATCAAACAATCTTCTTCTAGAAAATATCGTGACTCTTTCTTAAAGAACCACCTTGCTTTCCATGGCTTATTGATTCCTAATCTTATTAAATCTGGTTTTATTTTCTTTCCCATTTAATTTAGCTTAATTTAGCAAAATTGAGTATAACTAAAGAGTGTATATTTAGCAACAATTAATTTAAACCGACTTTCTTCTAAAGAATTTTTTATTCGGACTTTTTGGTTTTTTAGCCTTAATGTCATCCTGTTGATTTAGAGCATCCTTCGCACCGTATGAATCTGAACCATCTTCTTCTGATTTCTTTTTATTATCAACTGGTTTTTCTTGTTTTTCTTGTTTTTCTGGAATAACAAATTTACTTGTTTTTGGAGTTTTTTCTTCTAATTCTAGTACTACATGACTCATTCTCTTTTGAATAAGATCCATGCTACCCCTAGCTCTAGGAAGGCCTCTTTTCAAAACAGGACCTTCGTTTACCATTATTGTTTTTATATAAAGCGATCTTTCCATCATATCTTCATTATTTATAGCATTTGCTACTGCTGATTTTAAAAGTTTTAGCAAATGAATACTTGGTCTTCTTGAAGATAGTAGTAATTGAGCTTCAGCTTCGTTTACATGAAGTCCTTTTACCATATTCGCAACTTGCCTCACTTTTCTAGGAGATATCTTTAAATAGCTTAATTTAGCTTTTACTGTTTTATTTTCTTTTTTTACTTTAGTAGCCATGTATTTTAATTAAACTTTTATAAAATTGGTTTTTTATCTATTTCTCTCTGCATTTTTCCTCCATGTCTATTAAATTTTCTAGTTGGAGAAAACTCTCCTAATCTATGACCTATCATGTCTTCTGTCACCTTAACTTCAATAAAGTCTTTCCCGTTATGAACAGAAAATGTAAATCCAACCATTTCAGGTGCTATTTCACTGCCTCTTGACCATGTTTTAATAGCCCCTTCTTCTGGTTTACGATTCATCACTTTTTTCATTAATTTTGGGTCTACATAAGGCCCTTTTTTTAGACTTCTTGACATAATTTTATTTTATTTATTTTCTTCTTTTTGGTTTTCTTCTTTTAACTATTAATCTATTTGATTTCTTTTTGCTTTTTCTGGTTTTCCTTCCTCCAGTAACTTTACCCCATTTAGTCTTAGGTCTTTTAATACCTCTTTGAGTTCTTCCTTCACCACCACCATAAGGATGATCAACAGGGTTCATAGCTGAGCCTCTAACAGATGGTCTTCTTCCTTTCCATCTTGATCTTCCAGCTTTTCTGTCATTCATTAAATTATGATGAGGGTTAGAAACTTCACCAATTGTAGCCCAACCCTCTGATAAAACTTTTCTAATTTCACCTGAAGGCATCTTAAGTTGAGTATATTTTTCTTCGTTAGAGAGAATCTGAATAGCTGTCCCGGCTGATCTTCCAAGTTGACCTCCTTTTCCTGGGTTTAACTCAACATTGTAAACAAAATATCCTATAGGAATTCTTTTCAATACAGTTCTATTTCCTGGTTCAAGAGGTGCCTTTTCAGAAGTTATAACCTTATTACCTTCTTTTAAGCTCTGAGGTGCTATTATATAACTTCTTTCTCCATCTGCAAAAAGTATTCTAGCAATAAAAGCTGTTCTATAAGGATCATATTCAATATGTTCAACTTTTGCAGGAACCTGTTTTTTAAGACGTTTAAAATCAATATCTCTGTATTTCCTTTTATGTCCTCCCCCTCTATGACGAACTGTCATTCTTCCAGAGGAGTTTCTACCTGCATGTCTTTTTCTACCCTTTGTTAATTTCTTTAAAGGTTTTACTTTTGCTAATTTTTCAGTTTTTGTACGTGTTTTTGCCATAAATTTATACTGGATAAATATCAATTGTATCTCCTTCCTTTAATTTAACAATTGCTTTCTTTAAAAATTTTTTTCTTCCGGGTCTACCACCATATCTTTTTGCTCTAACTGACTTTCTAACCATATTAATGGAATCAACCGTAACGTTCCACCTTCTTTGAACTTCTTCTTTTACTTGTATCTTGTTACAACTATCTTCTACTAAAAATACATACTGATTAAAAACAGTTTTATCTCTAGCCTTTTCACTAATCCAAGGAGCTTTAATAACACTTCTTTTCATGGATGAAATGCTATTATCTTTCTTGACCTCTCTTTTATTTTTTTCTTCAGATTTTTTCTTATCAGCCTTAACTTTATCTTTTCCATCACTAGTCTTTGGAGAAGGTTCTTTTTTATTTAAAATTTTATCAATTATACTCATAAATTTATTTAATGAAATTATTTTCTATCTCTTTTATTGCGCCCTCTTCAATAAAAAGATATTTATAAGATAAAGGTTCATAAATGTTTAATGAATCAGGTCTAATAGCATTAACATTATTAATATTTCTTGAAGCTAAATAAAAATCTTTATTATCTGATGCAGGAACAAACAAAACTGATTGATCATTTTTATCTAAAAAGTTATTTAATATATTTTGAACTTCTTTAGTTTTATAGTTCTCTAAAGATAAGTTGTCTAGAATCTTTATTTCATTATCAGAAAGTTTTTTAGAAAGTAATGAAAAAATAGCTTTTTTCTTTATTTTTTTATTTACTTTTTTCTTTAAAACTTTTTCATTTCTAGGACCAAAAGTAGCTCCTCCTCCTCTCCATAAAGGAGATCTTATAGAACCATGTCTTGCTCTACCAGTACCTTTTTGTCTCCAAGGTTTTTTACCACCCCCTCTTACTTCACTTCTATCTTTAGCATGAGCTATTTTATTTCTTCTATTAGCTTGATATGCAACTAAAACTTTATGAACTAAATCAGCATTCCAAGAAACCTTAAATATGCTTTCTGGAAGCTCTACTGTGCCCTTCTCTTTTGAATTTTTATCATAAAGTTTTACTTTCAT
>JBBDIH010000045.1:0-25681 GCA_040880505.1 Minisyncoccota bacterium | reverse complement strand
TTATTTAATCTTATTTCAGCAGTTGACCCCATCATCCCAGGGACTGCTCCCTTTATTAAAATTGTTTTTTCTTCTGGTTTTATTTGAACAATAGTTATGTTTTTTATTGTTACTCTTTCGTTACCCATTCTACCTGCCATTTTTTTACCAGGCATAACCCTTTGAGGTCCTGTTGAACCTATAGAGCCAGGAGCTCTTAAAGAATGTTTTTGTCCATGACTTTTTGGACCACCCGCAAAACCATGACGCTTAACAACACCTTGAAAACCTCTGCCTTTACTTTTTCCACTTAAAGTAACTTTTTGTCCCTCTTCTAAAGAATCTACTGCTTTTTCTTCATCTTTTTCAATCTTAAGCACAGTGACGGGAATCACTTTTTCATTTTGCCATACTTGGCTCATTTCTATTTTTTTGCAAATAATTTTTGTCATAGTTTTCTTTAGAGTGCACTGAAAAACAGCACCGCACTTAAGCGGTACTGTTCCAGTTTACAGTGCAAATCTTATCAAGTCAATTCTTAAGTAAGGTTACGCAGATTTAATTTCTACATCAATACCGGCCGGTAAATTTAAGTTGCTTAAAGCTTCTATAATTTTTTGACCAGGATTAATAACATCAATTAATCTTTTATGAACCTTCATTTCAAACTGATCTCTCGCAGTTTTATGAACAAAAGTAGAACGGTTAACTGTGTAACGTTTTATTTCTGTTGGCAAAGGGATTGGTCCAATAACTTCTCCTCCTTGCTTTTCTATTGCTTCAATTATCTGTTTTACTGAATTGTCAATTAATTTTGAGTCATAACTTCTTACTCTTAAGCGAAGTTTATCTAACTCATTGTTTTTTTTATCAGCTGCCATTTTATGGTAATTTTATCGAATTTACTTGATAACTTTTGTTACAACACCCGCACCTACTGTTTTACCACCCTCACGAATAGCAAATCTTTGCTTTTCTTCTAGGGCAACAGGAACAATAAGCTTAATGGTCATCTTGATTGTATCACCAGGC
The DNA here is from genome assembly GCA_040880505.1 of Minisyncoccota bacterium. Taxonomy (GTDB): domain Bacteria; phylum Patescibacteriota; class Minisyncoccia; order UBA6257; family GWB1-50-10; genus JBBDIH01. The sequence continues at coordinate 24,670 of JBBDIH010000045.1, read as the reverse complement.
ATAACCATTTCTGTACCTTCAGGTAAAGTTGCTTCACCGGTTACGTCAGTAGTTCTAATGTAGAACTGTGGTTTATAACCTGTAAAAAATGGAGTGTGTCTACCTCCTTCTTCTTTAGAAAGAATGTAAACTTCTGCCTCAAACTCTGTATGAGGGTTAACACTTCCAGGCTTTGCAATAACTTGACCTCTATCAATATCTTCTTTCTTTAATCCTCTTAAAAGAATACCAACGTTGTCTCCAGCTTGACCTTCGTCCAATATTTTTTGGAACATTTCAATGCCAGTTACAACAGTTTTTTGAGTATCTTTTATTCCGATTATTTCAACTTCTTCATTTACCTTAACCATGCCTCTTTCAACTCTTCCTGTAGCTACAGTACCACGTCCTTCAATTGTGAATACGTCTTCTACAGGCATTAAGAAAGGCTTATCAGTCTCTCTTTCTGGTTCAGGGATATAATTATCAAGAGCATCAACTAACTCCATAATAGGCTTAATAGCCTCGTCATCAACTGATCCAGCTTCAAGAGCTTTTAGAGCTGATCCTCTAATTATAGGAGTTTCATCTCCTGGGTAATCATACTTGTTTAGAAGTTCTCTTATTTCAGACTCAACTAACTCCAATAATTCCTCATCATCTACCATGTCAGTCTTGTTTAAGAACACTACGATAGAAGGAACACCAACCTGTCTTGCTAATAAGATGTGTTCTCTTGTTTGAGGCATTGGTCCATCAGGAGCTGAAACCACTAAAACAGCACCATCCATCTGAGCAGCACCGGTAATCATGTTCTTTATGTAATCAGCGTGACCAGGAGCATCAACGTGAGCGTAATGACGCTTTTCGCTTTGATACTCACTGTGATGAAGAGCAATAGTAATTCCTCTCTGTCTTTCCTCGGGAGCCTTATCAATCTCATCAATTGCTTCAGCTTTATCAATAAAGCCTTTCAAATGAAGAGTATGAAGAATAGCTGCAGTTAAAGTTGTTTTACCATGATCAACGTGACCAATAGTTCCAACGTTAACATGAGGTTTTAATCTCTCAAATTTTTCTTTTGCCATATGTTTGTTTTTTAATTTTTTTGTTTTTTATTTAATCGACCTATTTAAACCATTCACTAACTGTGAATCTATTTGTAAATCTATAATTAACAAAAAGATTTACAGTGTCAACCCCGAAGGGTTAAGTTTAGCAGCTTTTTTATCTGGATAATAGTTTTTCATTAAAATATAAGTTATTAAAAATCCTATTAAAGAAATAACTATTCCTCCAACAACATCAGTTACCCAATGTACGTTACTAGCAATCCTAGCTAGTCCGATAAAAAACGCAAATACAATATACCATAAACCCCACCTCTTATTAAAGTAGTAAATAGCGAAAGCTAGAGTAAAAAAGAAAACTGCATGATCAGAAGGAAAAGAAAAACCGCTTGATTCAATTATTACAGAAGCATTAGATAATAAATCAGATGGCTTTTCTCTTTTTACTAAAAATTTTATAAGTGTTGCTAATATTCCTTCCGAGATAATTAAAGAAAAAGTTATAAAACAAAAAGAATAAATTTTATTTAAAACTCCTTCTTTTTTTAAAATAAAAATAACGGCAAATAAAAGAAGTATGTATGGTAGATATTCACCAAAAAAAACAACGGCTATTTCAAAAAATAAATCGCCGTTAAAATTTTGAAAAAAATTAGCAACAACTAAATCCATAGCTTATGAATTTTGTCCTCTGTATGGTAAAAGAGCCATTCTCCTTGCTCTTTTGATAGACTTAGCTAAAATTCTTTGATGCCTAGAACAAATTCCTGTGTGTCTTGGGTCTACGATTTTATTCTGAGACGATATATAACGCTTTAATAGACCTATATTTCTAAAGTCTATTTCTTGCATGTTTTTTGAACAAAAATAACACTGTTTCATATTTTTATTAGATACTGAGTATAACAAATAAATTTACTTTATCAACAACTAGAATGGTATATCATCAACGTTAAAGTCTTCATCTTCATCATCTAGATTTATCTCTGGTAATTCCTCTTCTTTATCTTTTTTGTTTTTTGATTTATCAACCTCTGCAACATTATTAGAAGAAGAATTAGCAGAACGAGGTCCAAACTGTATTCTTTCTGCAACTATTTCTGTTGTATATCTTTTATTACCATCTTTACCTTCCCATGATCTTGTTTGTAATCTACCTTCAATCATAACTAAAGATCCTTTACTTAAAAACTGATTAGATACTTCTGCTTGTCTTCCCCAAACAACTATATTGTGAAACTCTGTTTCTTCGTTTTTTTGACCATCACTACCAGTCCAAACTCTATTTGTAGCAATAGAAAAACTAGTAACTGGATTACCTGAATTAGTTGTTCTAAGTTGAGGATCTGCAGTTAACCTTCCTATTAATATAACTTTATTTAAATACATCCCAATAGTGTTTTTATTATTTTAATTTTTCCGACTCTATCCCGATGAACACCATCGGAATACATAATTGTTAAATACTTTTCTTCCTTTTATTTTAACATATTTAATTAAGTATCTCTTCTATCTTTTTCTCTATTGCTTCGTTTGTTAATAAATCTTCTTTTTTATCTACTGATGCCTTAGTAGAAGATTTTTCACTTTTTGATTCTTTAATATCTTTTTTAATAAATGTTTTTTTAGATTTCTTTTCTTTTTGGAGAAGCTCTTTAATTAATAGACTTCTCAAAATATTGTCAGGTAATAACTTTATTTCTTTATGTAAAGATTCAACAGAATCACTATCTAAAGAAAACTTAAAAATAGACATAAAAGCATCATTATGTTTTTTTACAGAATAAGCTAAATTTACACTTACAGAATCTGTAGTTTTTAAATCTTCTACTTTAAGTTTCTCTAGTAAATCTTTTACTGAAGATAAGTCCTCATCACTTGATAGTATTGTTAGATCGTATTTATTATTATTTTCCATAATTTTTATTTTATTCTTCTTGGGATTCTTCATCGACTTCATCCTCGTCCATATTTGTAATTTCTTCTGGTATGCCTCTCATTCCAGTACCAGCTGGTATAAGCTTACCGATAATAACATTTTCTTTCAATCCCCTTAAATTATCAACCTTGCCTTCAACAGAAGCATTAACTAATACTCTACTTGTTTCTTGGAATGAGGCTGCAGATAGGAAACTTTCTGTTGTTAAAGAAACTTTTGTTATACCAAGAACTTTCTTTATTGCTTTTGCTTTTTTACCTCCTTCTTTTTTAATTCTCTTATTCTCTGCTCTAAATGTTGATTTATTCACTAATTCTCCTATTAAGAACTTTGAGTCTCCTGGATCTTTTATAACTACACGAGAAAGCATCTGTTTCACTATAATTTCTATATGTTTATCATTTATCATTGCTCCCTCTGAAACATACACTTTTTGAACTTCATTAATAATGTAACGTTTTAATTCATCAACTCCTTTATATGTTAACAATTCTTTCAAGTCTATTCTTCCTTCAGAAAGAAGTTCTCCTTTTTTAACCTTATCACCTTTCTTAACTAAAATCTTTGCTCCTTTAGGTGCTGTATATTCTTTTTCTTTTAGTTTTTTCTTTCCTTTCTTTTCTTCTGTATCTTCTGCAACTTTAATACTTATTAACAATCCTTTAACTTCAATACTTGTTACTTTTCCATCTACTTTACTCATGATCGCTTTACCTTTTGGATTTCTAGCCTCAAAAAGTTCTTCAACTCTAGGTAAACCAGAAGTGATATCAACACCCGCTACACCACCAATATGAAAGGTTCTCATTGTTAACTGAGTTCCAGGCTCACCAATTGATTGAGCAGCTACAATACCAACTGCTTCACCTCTTTGAATTGGCTCTTCTTTTGAAAGATCCCATCCATAACAAGCTGAACAAACACCATAAAGAGTTTTACAAGTTATAGGAGATCTAACATTAACTTTTTCAATATCTGATTTTTCAATTTTCTCTGCTACTGCTCTAGAAATAATATCTCCTTTACTAACCACCTTCTTGCCGTCTACTTTTATGTCTTCAAGGCTTGTTCTAGAGTAAAGCCTAGCACCAAAAGAATAATTAAATTTATCTCCATCTTCTCTAACCATCTCAATACCTTTAGTAGTTCTACAATTCTTATCTTTAATCATTAAGTCTTGAGAAACATCAGCTAAACGTCTTGTTAAGTAACCCGCAGAAGCAGTTTTTAAGGCAATATCAGTCAAACCTTTTCTAGCACCATGAGTGGAGCTAAAATATTCAAGAACACCAAGTCCTTCTTTATATGAAGATTTAATTGGAAGCTCTATAATATCTCCTTTAGGATTAGCAACCAAACCTTTCATTCCCATGATCTGATTTAATTGTGTCCAGTTACCTCTAGATTTTGAATCAATTATTGAGTAAATTGGATTGCCTTTTTCTAAAGTTTTTGGAGTTACTTTACCAATCTCAACACCAGTTTCAGTCCATACTTGAATTGTTCTTTCCACTCTTTCTTCATTAGTTAAAAGACCATCTTCATAAGTTTCATCTATTTTATCTACTCTTTTTTCTGCGTCTTTTATTAATTTCTTTTTCTCATCTGGAATTTTAGAATCATACATTCCCATTGATATAGCTGATAAAGTAGCATACTTAAATCCAAGACTTTTTATATCATCTAAACATAAACTTGATCTTTCAATTCCATAATCATCTATAATTTCAGATATTATTTTAGAAAGATCTTTCTTATCTAAAGTTTTGTTTACAAATTTATATTTACTAGGAAGAATCCTATTAAATATCAATCTTCCATAAGTTATTTCTATAATTTCATCATCTACTTTGGTTTTAATTTTTTGTCCTAGTTTAACTAAGCCTATCTCGTGAGCATGTTCTATTTCAGAAAAACTAGAAAAAGCTTTTACATTTTCCTTGTCAGTATCTTCTCTCATTTCTGTTAAGTAATATATACCAAGAACAATATCTTGAGTTGGAGAAACCATAGGCTCACCACTAGCTGGTTTTAATAAGTTTTTACCAGCGTCCATTAAAGTTCTACATTCAAACTGTGCTTCTCTAGTTAATGGAAGATGAACAGCCATCTGATCACCATCAAAGTCAGCATTAAAAGCAGCACAAACCAAAGGATGTATTCTAATTGCTAAATCCTCAATCAGTATTGGTTTAAATGCCTGAATACCCAGCCTATGTAAAGTTGGTGCTCTGTTTAAAAGAACCATCTTGTCTTTTATAACGTCTTCAAGTATAGCCCAAACCTCAGAGCTGCCTTGCTCTATAAATCTATTGGCTTGTTTTATATTATAAGCTAAGCCTTTATCCAGTATCTGATGAATTATAAAAGGACGAAATATTTCTAAAGCAAGGTTTTTAGGTAAACCACATTCATTTAAAGCAAGGTCGGGACCAACAACAATTACAGAACGACCTGAATAATCAACTCTCTTTCCAAGTAGATTTTGTCTAAATCTTCCTTGTTTTCCTTTAAGCATATCTGCAAGAGATTTAAGAGGTCGTCTTCTTGAAGACATAACCTGTGAACCTGATCTCTTTGTGTTATCAATTAAGGCATCTACTGCTTCTTGAAGCATCCTTTTTTCATTTGTAAGAATAACGTCAGGAGATTTCAGGTCTATTAATTTTTTTAATCTGTTATTTCTATTTATAACTCTTCTGTAGAGATCATTTAAATCTGCTGTAGCAAAACGACCTCCATCTAAAGCAACCATTGGTCTTAAATCTGGAGGTAAAACAGGAACAACGGTCATAATCATCCATTCTGGTTTAATTCCTGATTTCAATAATGAATCTGCTAGTTCTAATCTTTTAACAACTTTTTTCTTTCTGGTTATATCTTTAAGAGCATCTACTTCTTCTTTTAATTCTTTAGATAATTTCTTAAGATCTATTTTTTCCAATATTTTTTTCAAAGCTTCTGCTCCTCTACCCGCCTCAAACACATCTCCATATCTTTTAGAAAGGAAAAAATAATCATCTTCAGAAAGAATCATTCCTTCTTTCAAAACCTTCAATATATCTTCATTTTTCTTTTTTATTGATTCTAACTCACTTTGATCTATTCCTTCTTTTCCTTTCTTCTCATTAAACTCTTCTTTAATCGCCTGCATTGCTCTCTTTCTATTATCTTCATTAACCTCGGTAACAATGTAGGCAGCATAATAAACTACTCTTTCCAGTTTTGAGGTTGGAGTATTCAAAAGCAAACCAATTCTTGAGGGAATAGTTTTTAGAAACCAAATATGAACCACTGGAGCTGCTAACTCTATATGTCCCATTCTATCTCTTCTAACATTTGATCTTGTTACCTCTACTCCACATCTTTCACAAACAACACCTTTATAACGAACTTTTTTATATTTTCCACAATAACATTCATAATCTTTTGTAGGTCCAAAGATTCTTTCAGAAAAAAGACCATCTTTCTCAGGACGCTGAGTTCTATAGTTTAGAGTTTCTGGTTTTATAACCTCTCCATGAGACCAATCGAAAATATCCTCTGGTGAAGCAAGTTTTATTGAAATGTAATTTATATCTTTTAGATTTGCCATAATTTTTTTTAATTAATTGATTGATTGACTTATTTTATTCGTCATCATTTTCGTTTAAATTTTCTTCAATATCTTCTTCGTTAGGATCTTTTCCAAAGCCTACATTTAATCCAATAGCTTTCATTTCATTTACAAGTAAATTAAATGATGCTGGTAATGTTGGTTTCTTTATTTTCTGCCCTCTAATAATTGATTCGAAAGCAGCTGATCTTCCTATAATATCATCAGATTTTATTGTAAGCATTTCCTGTAATGTATGTGCAGCACCATATCCTTCAAGTGCCCAAACCTCCATCTCTCCAAATCTTTGTCCTCCAAGTTGAGCTTTACCACCTAGAGGTTGTTGAGTTATTAAAGAGTAAGGTCCTGTGGATCTCATATGAATTTTATCTTGGATTAAGTGATGCAGTTTAAGCATGTAAATATAACCAACTACAACAGGTTTCTCAAATTTTTCTCCGGTTAACCCATTTACAAGGTTAAGTTTTCCATTTTCAGGAAAACCTGCCTTCTTTAGTTCTTCTTTAACATCTTCTCCATTTAATCCAACAAAGTTTGGTACAACCGCTCTATAACCTAAAGCGTCGGCAGCTAAACCAAGATGAGTCTCAAGTATTTGACCTAAGTTCATACGAGACACGACTCCTAATGGATTTAAAACAATATCAACTGGTCTTCCATTCTCTAAGAAAGGCATATCTTCAACAGGTCTTATTTGAGAGATAACACCCTTGTTACCATGACGACCAGCTAATTTATCACCAGCTTTTATTTTTCTAAGTTGAGCAACCTCTATTTGAATTTTCTTTATTATTCCTGGTTCTAATTTATCTCCTTTTTCTCTAGAAAATATTTTTATTCCTATAACTCTTGCCTGTTTACCATGAGGTAATGTAAGGGAAGAATCTTTTATATTACTAGCTTTTTCACCAAAAATAGCTCTTAAAAGTTTTTCTTCTGGAGTAAGTTCTGATTCACCTTTTGGAGTAATTTTTCCAACAAGAATATCATTTGATTTAACTTCAGCACCAATTCTAATTATTCCATCTTCATCTAAGTTTCTTAGCTTATCTTCAGAAACATTAGGAATATCTGGAGTGGTTATTTCTGGTCCAAGTTTCGTATCTCTAACAGAACATGTATGAGTTTCTATGTGAATAGAGGTAAACATGTCATCTCTAGCAACTCTCTCAGAAACTAATATAGCATCTTCAAAGTTTGTTCCTTGCCAAGGCATAAAAGCAACAAGTAAGTTTTGACCTAAAGCTAAAACACCATTATCAGCAGATGAGCCATCAGCAAGTAAATCCCCTTTCTTAATCTTATCGCCTGGTTTTACCATTGCTCTTTGAGATATACATGTCGAATTATTAGAACGACGGAATTTTATTAAAGGATATTCATGTTTTTTACCAGAGGCCTTTATTATTATTTTATCACCTTCAACACTTTCTACAGTTCCAGAAACCTCTGAAAATACAGATTGTTTTGAATCTTTAACAACCTTCTCTTCCTGTCCAGTTCCTACTAAAGGAGCACGAGGTGTAATAGAAGGTACCGCTTGACCTTGCATGTTGGCACCCATCAAAGCACGAGCAGCATCATCATGTTCTAAGAAAGGAATTAGGGATGTTGAAACACTAATAATCTGATCTGGAGCAACGTCAATAAAATCTAAATCTTTTACATCACACTCTCCTGGTTTACCTTTTATTCTTGCGGGCACCTCTTTATCTTTTATTTTATTTTTATTATCTAACTCTAAATCTGATTGAGCTATATTGTATTTTTCTTCTTCAACAGCATCTAACCAAACAACTTCTTCAGTAACTAAGCCTTTCTTAATTTTAAAGTAAGGTGATTCTAAAAAGCCTAAATCATTCACTCTTGTATAGTTAGCTAATGAATTTACAAGACCAATATTTCCTCCTTCTGGAGTCTTAATTGGACAAATACGTCCGTAGTAAGAGCTATGAACGTCCCTAACTTCAAAACCTGCTCTTTCTTTAGTAAGACCACCCGGTCCCATAGCAGATAATTTTCTTTTATGTTCTAACTCAGCTAAAGGATTATCTTGATCCATAAACTGAGAAAGTTGAGATGAAGCAAAAAAGCTTCTCACAACTGATGTTAATATTTTGTAATTTATTAAATTTGTAGGTTGTAAGTTATCCCTATCAATTGTAGACATTGAGTCTTGAACAGATCTTCTAAGTCTAGCAAAACCAATTCTAAGTCTTGATTGAATTAATTCACCAACACCTCTTATTCTTCTGTTTCCTAAATGATCTATATCATCAGGTTCTCCATCTGGATCATTATTCAATTTAATTATTCCTTTTATTACCTCAACTAAATCTTCTTTTGTAAGCACTCCATCTTTTCTGTCTTCAATCTCTAGTCTTTGATTGAATTTGTACCTACCCACATCGCCTAGGTCATATCTATCACCATCTTTAAACATTGGGTTGATTAAGGATTTAGCATTTTCAGGACTTGAAGCATCACCTGGTCTAAGTCTTTTATAAATTTCAACGTAAGCATCATCAACACTTTTAGCATTATCCTTCTTTAGAGTTGACTCTATAAAACTAACATCACCATCATCCACACCTTTAAATGCTTCAATTATTTCTTGATTTGTTTCAAAACCAAATATTTTTAAAAGATAAGTAAAAGGAGCTTTCCTTTTTCTATCTATTTTTACTCCAATCATTCCACTTGTTTCTGTTTCAAATTCTAACCAAGATCCTCTATTAGGAATAATTTTAGCTCCAAAAAACTTGTTTCCTCTATAAACTCTTCCACTAAAGTAAACTCCAGGGGATCTAATAAGTTGAGAAATTATAACTCTTTCAACACCATTAATAATAAAAGTTCCCTTATCTGTCATAATGGGAAAATCGCCAAGATAAACTTCTTGTTTCTTTTCTTTCTTGGTATTTTTATTTAATAATTTTAAATCAGCTCTAAGCGAAGCTTCATAAGTCTGATCTTTTTCTCTTGTTTCTTCTTCTGTGTATTTTGGATCATCAAATTTATAATCCAAAAAGTGAAGTTCTAATTCTTCTCCTGTATGATCTGTGATTGGAGAAATTTCATCGAAAAGTTCTTTTAATCCTTTTTTAAGAAACCAATCAAAAGAATTGTATTGAATTTGAACAAAATCAGAAGATTTAAACTCAGGACCTTTATATGAGGAAAATACCTTTTTGTTTAGAGTGTGGTTTTTAGGTTTAGCCATTTTATTTTTTTATAATTTTGGCGACTATAACTTTTATTTTAATTTAAATGCTTGAATCTATTTTCATTATGCTCGTCTAATGTTTCTGAAAATATTGTTTCTTTTGTTTCGCTGTCAGAGAGATAATATAAATAATTACTTTCTATAGGGTTTAATGCGGCCTGAATCGCTTCTTCTCCTGGATTAGAAATCGGTGTAGGTGTCCAACCTATTCTTTCATACGTATTATAAGCAGAGTTAATATCTAAATCATCTCTAGTGACTACAGTTTTACAGCCTATAAATCTCTCTAAACATTTTACATAGGCTATTGTTGCATCAACTTGAAATGGCATTCCTATTCCTAATCTTTTCAAAAGTAATCCTGCTACTACCTTTCTATCTTCTAATTCTGGTACTTCTTTCTCAAGAAAAGACGCTAGTATCAAGCTATCATACCAATTTCTTTCTCCTTCTAACAATATCCATGCTTTATCAGAAAAATTATCAAGCATTTTTCTAGTTATAACATCTGGATCTGCGTGTCTCTCAAAACGATAAGTATCTGGAAAAAGAAATCCTTCTAAAGAATTAGAGTTATTAAGAAAAGAATAATCATTAGAAAAATTAGATATATTTACATCTAATAATGAGTCTTTTTCAGATAAAGCATCACCTCTATGTAAAAGAAAATCAACATCTTTTATAGTTGAACCTTCTGGAATAATTACCTCCACTTCATTGACTACTCCCTGAGATAAAATTCCTAGTATTTCTGGAACACTCATATCATATGAGAGTTGGTAATCACCTGGTTTTAATTTATGAGCACTGCCAGTAGCTATAGCATAAATCTTAAAAACAGAAATTGATTTTATTAAATCACTTTGTGATAACTCTGCTCCTATTCCTCTGAAGCTGTCTCCTTTTTCAATTTTAAAATTAACACTTGAATCATCTGCTAAAGTAGGCTGAATTCCATTAAAAAAGTAGCCTACACTCAAAATAAAGAGGATAAGAACTCCTAACAAAACCAAAAAACGAGTATTTAACATTCCTTCGTCTTTATTTATGTGGTGATCCATTTGTATGATTTTATAGAGTTTTTAAAAATAAAAAGGCAACAATACATATCCGATTTCCATCGGTTTTATGTATTTTGATTCAAGTTCTTTATATATAATCCTAGGGTAATTTGCTTCAAGATGAAGATTCTACCCTAATTCGCTCCATTATACTTATCAGGAAAGAAGATGTCAACAAGCTGGAGCCACCATAGCTAACAAAAGGTAGATTTATTCCTATTACTGGTAGTAGTCCTATATTAGATCCAATATTTACAAAAAAATGAATAAGAAATACAGACGATACACCAAGAATAAAAAATTTCAAATCGTTCCTCCTTACTTTCAATCCTGTTTTAATTATTCTAAATATAAGAAGAGAGTATGTCAATAAAAGAATTACCCCACCAAATATGCCCCACTCTTCTACAAAAGCAGCAAAGATAAAATCATTTTGTGCTTCGGGTAAAAAATTAAACTGAACCTGCGTACCCATACCAAAACCTTTGCCTAAAAATCCAGCTGAACCTATAGCTATCTTTGATTGTATAACATTGTAATTTGTTCCTAATGGATCAGTTTCTGGAAACATAAATCCAATAATCCTATTTTTTTGGTAAGGCTCTAATACAGACATCCATAAAAAAGCAAAGATAACAATTAATATCAAAAGACCTACTAAAAATCTTTTTTTATTTATTCCACTCATAACAATAAAACTCGCCCATATACCAGCAACAACTATAGCTGAACCAGCATCCGGCTGCATCATTATTATAAATACAGGTATAAATGTATATAAAAGTGAAACAACTATATTCTTTGTTTGCCAAGCAGCTAAATAACGCTTAGAAAAAAATCCAGCAAGTAAAATTATTAACGCAACCTTAACTAATTCAGAAGGTTGAAATTGAAAACCACCCATAAAAATCCAGCTATCAACACCTCTGGCATCGCCTGGCTGAATAAAAGGAATGCAAAGTATTAATAAAGAAATCCAATAAAAACTTTGTCTAAACCAAGGCTGAGTAAAAAACCACGGCCAATCTATTTGACTAAAAAAGAAAATAATAAAAAGAGCAATAATAAACCAAATTATCTGTTTATAAAAAAAATTTAAACCAATACTCGCTAAAGAGACTAAACTTATACTCATTAAAATAACCACTAAACCCACGGTTATCCAATCAAAATTTTTAAAATTTATTCTAATCATCAGAACTTACTATTATTTCACTTCTTTCAAAATCAACAGACTCAATTAATTCATTATAGGCCGGAACTGAAACTTCAAAACTTTCTTTTGATAAACTTTGTATTCCTAAAACCTGAGATTTAACAGGAAAAACATTAAAACCAAATCTATTTTTTAGAAATAAATATACATCAGCATTAATGTTTGAGTAAGATGAGTTATTAATAACTTCCCCTGAAGCAATTATTCTTCTATTATCCTCTGAAAAACTTATATTAATATTTTCTAATTCAAGTTCTGGAATTTCTTTAGTAAAATTTTCTATCCAATCAACATCATTATTGTCTATAACAACTTCTGCTCTAATTGGTTTTCTGTCTATTGAATCATTAATAATAATATATTTTGAATCTGACGAATAAATATATTCATCACCAGGATAAGATTTAATTAATTCATTTCTTTCATTAAATAAATTTACCTCATAGTAAAAACTAGCATCATAATTACTATTTTTATTAGAAATATTAGCAACAACAGATAATGCTCTAGGCTCTACAAAAAATATTTGAATATTATCTGAAACATTTACAGGGCTTAAATTAATTTCTCCACAAGGAATACAAGGACCTCCGCAATCAATGCCTTCTTCATTTTGGTTTTGTGTATTATCAAAGCAACTAGCAACTCTTTCTAAAGTTGGTCTATAAAATCCTATATAAATAATTAAAAAGATAATTAAAAAATAGAAAAAACCATACAAAATTTGTTTTAAGTGTCTATTCATTTTTTATTTATAATAATTCCTTATATATGCTTATAAATTCTTTTGGTCTTAGGCTTGCTCCTCCAACTAAAAATCCGTTTAAATCGTTTAAACTAGTAAAATCTTTTACATTGCCAGGATTAACAGAGCCACCATATAAAACATTAATACTTTCAGAGGTTATTTCTTTAATAAAAGCAATCATTTCTTTTATATTGTCAGGAGTTGCAGGACGCGCATTATCATTACTACTGATAGCCCATATAGGCTCATAAGCTATAACCAACTCATTAACATTAATATTTTTAGTGTCTTTTTTTATTTGTTCTTCTATGAAGTTTTTTACTTTTTCTACTCCATCATCTCTTACTTTTTTGGATTCACCAATACAAAGAATTGGTATTAAACCTTTTTCTATTACTAACTTTATTTTTTTATTTATTTCAATATCAGTTTCTCCATTAGATCTTCTTTCAGAGTGACCAATTATTACATATTTAACGCCTAAAGATTTTAATTGTTTAGCTGATACTTCACCCGTATAAGCTCCTTCATCTTCCCAAAAAACATTTTGAGCAGCTAATGAAACTTTAGAAATAACATTACTCACCTCTGAAATAAAAGTAAAAGGTGGAGCTATTGCTGTATCAATTTTATCCGAAATTTTAATGTCGCCTTCTATTCCAGACGCAATACTAATGGCTTCTATTAAGTTACTAGGGTTCATTTTCCAGTTTCCTATTAATATTTTTTTATTCATTTTTTTCGAGTTTTAATTTAATTAAATCTTTCCATAATAAAATATATTTTTTAAAAAAATAAATTTTATCTTTATTAGATTCACCTAATTTAAATATAAACCATTTTTCTTTATTTTTTAGAGATTGTAAGTAAGAAAAATTATAATCATCTAAACTAAATTTTTCTTTAGAAAAATTAGAAAAATATAAAATATTTTTATCTAATCTTAAATAAGATTTTTTAATGTTTAACTTTAATATTTTTAATATAAAATTAGTAATTTTTCTTCCTATTTTTATTTTATCATCTCTATAAAATACTGCTCTATTTATCTCTTTTTCTTTTTTAAAAAAATCTTCTAAATATTTTTCCTGCAGATTTTCATTGAAAAATATAAAAGTTTTATTCAGATTTTCTAATTCTCTAATCTCTTCATTTTTAATCACCTTTATTTCACTAAAAGGCTTTCCTAAATTATTTAAAGTATTTTCAATCTCTAATTTATTATTTGATGATAAAATAAAAATATTAATAGGAACTTCAAAAAAATCATTAAAGATGTAGTCTAGATCAACTAAAAACACAGGAAGAGATTTTATCTTTTCAGAATTTATTAAAATTGAAAAGTTAGATTTAGACATAAATTTACTGTCTTAGTCTTTTTAATATATCCTTCTCCACTTCTTCTCTGTTTCTCCCATATTTACTTATAGATAAATCTTTTATGTTGTTAGCTTTTAATGAATCAGGGGCATCAGCTCTTAGTGTTCTTATATTGAATGGTGGAGTTGTGACACCATTTATTAATAGTCTTACGTAAGCATTGTAGTTATCTATATTAACTAAATCTTCTACAGCTAATTTTGGTTCAAATTCTTTTATCAGACTTTCAGCGTCTGGAGTACCAACTCTAAAGGCAATCTTCGAACCAACGTTTCCAAAAACAGCATCTCTAATGTTGTCTTTTAATTGAGCAATAAACTGATGAGCAATCACAAGGTTCAACTTATACTTTCTTGCTTCAGAAAGAATTGTCGCTATTGAGTCAGTTGTAAAGTTTTGAAATTCATCAATATACAAATTAAAATCACGTCTTTGATCTTGATCAACATCTTCTCTACTAAGTGCCGCCATTAACATCTTTCCTACCATAATCATTCCTAAAAGATTTGAATTTGTCTCACCAATCTTACCTTTTGATAAATCAATTAATAATATCTTTCCTTCATCCATAATTTCTCTAAAATTAAATGATGAATAAGTTTGACCAATTATAGATCTCATATAATCGTTAGCTATAAAATTATTAAACTTAGAAGTTATGTAGGGAGTTATATTTGAAAGAGCTGCATCTCCACCTGCTTTTTCTGCTTCTTTTTCCCAAAAATCAATAACTGTTGGATTTGTTATTCTTGATAATTTCCTTTTTCTATAGTCTGCATCAGTAAACAAACGTGGCACCTCCATTAACGTACTTGGTTCATTTTTAAAGTCTTCCATTAAAAGAAGCAATGCATTTCTCATGTACTGCTCAAACATAGGACCTCCGGTGGACTTTAAATCATAAAGTTTATCAAATATCTCAACCATTTCATTAACAATAAACGTTTTTTGTTCTGGTTTATTAGGGTTAAACTCAATCATATTTAAACCTAATGGTGTATTTAATGCAGAAGGATCAAAAACTATAACATCATCACGTCTACTTTCTGGTACTAAACCTAAAATATCTTCTACTAAATCACCATGAGGATCCAAAACAGCAAAACCACGAGATGAATTTAAGTCTTGATGCATCATATTTAAAAGAAGGTTAGACTTACCTGTTCCTGTTTGTCCAATTAAATACAAATGTCTTCTTCTATCATTGTCTGCTAAGTAAACTTTTTTGTTTTCACCTCTATAAACGCTTTCTCCTACTAATAATCCAGATTTAGGTAAATCAGTTGGCGGTGGAAGTTGCCTAGATTTAAGATTTTTAACTTTTGGTGTTTCTGTAAAAGAATTAGGAAAATGGAAAATACTTGTTAATTCTTCTGTGTTTAAAATTATGTTTTGCTTATTATTAAAACCTCTAAAAGAAAATTCATGAGAAAAGTTTTTGATACTCCTAGGTTTCACAACTTTTAAATTATTTCTGTCAGAAGAACCAAATTGAGAAAATCCTGCAGTAATAGAATTGAATATCTCTTCGGCTTTTATTTTATTATGAGCAGAAACCATTACTCTTATATTTGTCCTAATTAAAGTTTTTGATAATTTTTTCTCAACCGCTTTTAGTTCTGTTTCATCTACTCTGTTTTCTTGTGCTTTATTTTCAGAATCAGCTTGTTGGCCTGAAATGGCTTTTCTAAAATCATTACCTAAATCAGTAGAAGTTGCCGACTTAATACTCTCTCCCTTTTTTAAAGACTTCAAAACTGAACTAAAACTTTTTTTATCTTCAGATAAAGCTGGCTTAATAATTAATTGTATAGAGGCTCCCTCACCTATTTCATCTACCTTTGAAAGCCCACCTAAGATTCCTTGAAATGTGTCTGACCCTATTTCTTTATAAGTTCTTATAGGTAAAACCTGTGGATCTGCTTGTTTTACATAACCACCAATAGTTTCTCCATGATTATTGAATATATTGTAATCATCTATTTCTTCTACTAAAGCATCACTCCATATTGAATTTATTTGTCTTCTTAAGGCTTCTGAAAATTCATGAGGCACAGATACATAAAAATGAATTTGTTCACCAACGTGTGGAACAGCTGCTTCAAAAATTATAGGCTTATTAAAAGATAAAATAGAGCTAAAAAATTGCTCCATTAAGCCTAGTTCTTTTTCTAAATCTTTTTCATCATTTTTACTCGAAGGCAAAGTAACCATGAAAAGCTTGGATCTAAGCTTTTCAAGCATAGATTTTCTTCTATTTCTTATCCATACATAACCAACTAACCCTGATATAAGAATTGCTGATGAAGCTATTAATAATTTAAAAAGAAATGACATATGTTATATTTTTCCTCTTCTTTCTAATTCCGGTATCAGTTTGTCTGCTAATGCATCATGAAATGCATCTTGAATAAAAGGAGGATATTTTTTAGCTATTTTTAAAACTTTAAAAACTCCTTTATGAAAAACCATATCAAGTAATTTTTCTATTATTAATTTAGTATTCTCATCCACATCTCCTTCCTCTATATAATCAGGTAAAAAGGTTTTTTCTTCTTTAGTAATTTCCTGGGGAACAGTCTGCTGATTACTTGGTTGATAGTTTGGAATAGTATTAAAACTTTGTTTAATGACTTGTTTTTTATCAATATTGGACTCTTGCTTATTTTCTACATTCTTCTTTATATGACCTTCAATATGATTAATATCTCTTTCTAAATTTTCATGTATTTTTCCTTCAAACATACTTATATAATAGCAGTTAATTTGTAATAAATAAAAAGAAACCTCTAACATAAAAAGTTTTTGGTTATTACGAAATAAACTATCCCTGTTTCAGGAAGCTTTCGGAGACTAAATTGCTTGGTTTCTATCTTTGATAGAAAATTTAGTTGAGAATGCAAGTAGTCAGTTGCCGCTGGAGCAACTGAACTACTGGTTTCTGAAACAGTTGGGTAGTTTGTGGAGTAGAATTAATCAGGAAACTCTAACTGAAAAGACCCTGTTCCAATTTCTATATCTGTAGAAGTTGAATATTTATCAGTTGATTCTGTAAAAGGACCGTCATCTCCCCCACCACCAGACCAGTCTGTCTGTCTATAAACTTCGTTTCTCCAACGAGTTACATAATCAACCAATTCAAAACTTTGAACACTTGATGATGCGTCCCACTCAACTGTAGAAGTTATTCTTAAAGTATCTGGATCTTGAGCAGAACCAGAATCACAAGGCACTGCTCCATCAACAGAATAATTAGCATCATTTGTTCTACAAGCTTCTTCTACATAAAAATATCTTCTAAAAACTGCACTATTATATATTGTTCTTACTTCCGAATCAGCAAGAGCTCTATCATAAATACGAACATCGTCTATTTTGCCTTCATACATATAACCATTCCAACTTAATTCATGGGCGAAAAAAAGATTTAGAGTTGGATGAGTTCCAAACCAAGTATCATTCCCTGTGTCTGTTTGCAATTTTCCATTTATAAACATTCTCACATTTATTCCATCTTGTTTTATGGTGATATGTGTCCATTGACCAATAGGGGAAATTGCTTCTGAAGAAAAAGAATTACCAACATTACCAACTTCCGTTAGCCATCTTACATAACTATCTCCACGAATTTCTAATCTCATGTAGTTACTAGTATTTCCATGCCACCCTAGAGCAAAAGAAAGGTCGGTCTTTTGAGGATTTACCCATAAAGATATAGTTCCTACAGAATTATTCTTTATAGAATCAACATTCCCTAATGTCACGTAATCATCAGTACCATCAAAATCTAGACAACCTCCCACCACACAACTATCAGTACTAGTTGTTACAGCACCACTAATAATTCCGTTGTTTGACTCTGCATAATCATATGCAGTGTTTCCTTCTGTCTCATCCATTTTCCAATGACCAACTAATCCCCTTCTTATATCTCCACTTATTACTCCTTCTTTTCCTTTAATAGTAACAATATCTGTACTTGAGACTGTAAAGTAATATGAATTATCAAATCCTTTATCTAGACTATTTAAATTGTTCCAGTTAGCGTCAGCATAAGATCTAATTCTCTCAACCATATCTTGAGTCATAACAGTTGATTGTCTTTGTATTTCACTGGAAGAATTTGAATTTAAAACAGTTATAATAGCGGTACTTGCCGCTCCAATAAGAATAGCTCCAATAGATAAGGCAATAATAATCTCAATAAGAGACTGTCCTGATTCGTTTTTTATTATTTTTTTAAACATTTCAATTATTTATCTAAGATCATCATAAATCTTCTTTATTTCTTCTGAAGAAAGAGCTCTGTTATAAATTTTTACTTCATCAATTCCACCGTTAAAGTACTCACCACTACCCTTGCTAGAACCTATAAACAAATTTGCTGTTTCTGCCGCTATACTTCCTGAACGAGCATCTGAATCGTGCAAACTACCGTCTACATATAGTTTTATAGAAGACCCGTCATAAGTAAACGTTACCTTGTGCCAATTTCCATCCGTAAAGTTTCCTGCCGTAATTGGAAAATCACTTTCTGCGTAAGTGCCTCCTAAATTAAGTCCAACAGCTAATATAGTTCCAAAATCTTGAAAAGAAAAAAGTTTTCTATTAGTTCCACTGTCTTGCCTCGCTATCTCGTAAAACTGGTTAGTCGTAATATCATCTGGTTTAATCCAAGATGACATTGAAATCTGAGAAGAAGGATTTAAGCTAGTATCGTTTGCTATACTTACATAATCCCCACTCCCATCAAAATCTAAGCATGTCCCTGCAATACAATTACTAGCTGTTTCCCAGCTAGCTCCAGTTATCTCTCCATTATTACCATTTAATGTAGAATCATAAGTTTCTATTCCATTATTTTCATCAAAGTGCCAGTAACCTATTAATCCATCCTCTATTCTTTCGGTTATTCTACCAAACTTATTAACTATAATGTCACCTAAAAAACTGCTTCCTGATCTTCTTGTGATAGAAATTACTTTTTGATTACTTAAACTTCCATTTATTGGTTCAAAGTTCATATCATAGATAGAACCATCTGGATATGGCTCCGAAAATGTCATGGGATTTCTAATAATTTTTGAAGAAACGACAGAACTAGTAGAATAACTACCTCCGCTATAAAGTTCATAATTACTTGGTGAGTTCTCAAAAGAAGAAAGGCGAAGACTCCACCTGCTTCCATTTTCTTGAGTTCTTGATCTATCTCTAGCATCACGAATAGCAGAAGAAACCTCGGAAACAGAAAGTTCAACATCTTTCCTATCTTTAAATCCTTGATAACTAATAAAGCTGGTTGTTACTAATGTCACGGTAATAGCTACAACTATAAGCATTTCTATAAGAGTAAAACCCTGATTGTTTCTCATTTTTTAGAACTGTGTAGTTAATTGATAAATTGGAACAATAATAGCTAAAGCAATAACACCAATAACAACACCAATAAATAGCAATAGCAATGGCTCCATTAAAGAAACTAGTCTCTTTAGAGAGTTATCTACTTCTTGAATATAAAAATCAGCAAGTGTAGCCAAAACATTTTCAACATGACCTGCTTTTTCTGATATGGCGATCAGGTTTGTAACTGTTTTTGGTAGAATGGTTTCTCTTTTAAATGCCTCTCCAAGAGTTAATCCCTTCGCTAATCCTTCTCTAGATACATTAAGAAGAGCATTTTTTATGCCAACATGACCAGTTACTTCAGCTGTTATTTCTAGTGCTTCATTAATAGGGATACCAGCTTTTACTAAAGATGAAGTTGTGGCAGCAAATCTTTGAAGAGCTCTTTTTTCAATTATATCCCTAATAACTGGAACACTATCAAGAACAGACCAAACAAATTTTTGGAAAAAATTAGATTTTTTATACAGGTAAATTATTCCAAAAATTAAACCTATCATAGCTGATAAGAACCAGATCCATATCTCTCCAAAAAATAATCCAACACTAAAAACAATTCTTGAAAATCCTGGCGGCTCAAAACCACTCTCTAAGAAAACATTAGCTATTCTAGGAAGAGCAAAAGTAACCAAGAAAATAAGAATAAGAATTGAAATTCCCAAAAGAAGAACTGGATAAGTAAGAGTATTTCTCATTTCATCCTTTAATGCTTTTTCTTTAATTAATGAATCTGTAATATTTGAAAAAACTTGTTCCAAATTACCAGAAAGCTCACCAGCTTTTATTAAGTTTATATGAACACTACTAAATATATTTGAATACTTTTTAAAAGTTGAATAAAAAGGTTCACCTCTTTCTAAATTTGATCTTGTTTCTAACAAAAAATTCTTCACAGATGATTTATCAAAATCTTCTATCAAAATATCTATAGCTTGCAAAAGATTAGTACCAATTTTAAGCATCAAAGAAAGATATCTAAATATAAAAATCTGATCATCTATAGTAATTTTTCCACCAAAAATATTTATATCTTTACTTGTATTCTTGACTGGCTTAACAGATATTGGTTTTAAACCACGAGAAGTAAGAAATCTCAAAACAGCAGAAAGATTTTCTGCTTCTATTTCTTTCTCTATTATTTTTCCTTCTTGATCTGATGCTGAATATCTAAATTGCATAAAAATAAGTCTAAATTTATTCTCTTATTACTCTAAACACTTCTTCTATTGTTGTCATCCCTCTTTCTACTTTTCTTAAACCATCCTCAAACATAGACACCATGCCCTCTTCTCTTGCTAAACTTTTAAGCTTTTCTAAATTAAAGTCATTACTAGTTATAAGACTTCTTATTTTATCTGTTATAACTATAACTTCAAAAATACCACTTCTTCCCAAATAACCAGTATGATTACACTCATTACATCCTTTTCCTTTATAAAAAGTAGAGGGAAGCTTTATCGTAGAAGGATCAATATCCAAATTTTTTAACTGTTCATTTACTGCATCATAAACAGACTCATCAGGAGTATAAGACTCAATACAAGCAAGATGAACCTTTCTAACCAATCTTTGAGCACTAACAACGTTTAAAACAGCAGAAGCCAAAAATTGTTTTACTCCCATATCCATAAGACGAGGAATAGCAGTTGGAGCATCATTTGTGTGCAAGCTGGATAGAACCATATGACCAGTCAAAGCTGCCTGAACAGAAATATTAGCAGTTTCAACATCTCTAATCTCACCCACCATTATAACGTTTGGATCCTGACGAAGAATAGATCTAAGTCCAGAAGCAAAAGTAATACCAGCGTCATGATTTACCTGAACTTGATTAACATATCTCATATCATACTCGATAGGATCTTCAACTGTCACAATATTTATTTCTGGATTATTTAACATATTCATAAGGGAATAAAGTGTTGTAGACTTACCTGATCCAGTTGGACCAGTTACTAAGATCATTCCATAACTATCTGATATTCCTTTCTTAAATAAATCAACTGTATCAGGAAGCATGCCTAGCTCCTCTAAAGAAAGAGGTTTTTGTGCAGCATCAAGTAAACGCATCTCAGCTTTTTCACCATAAAAAGTAGGGATAACAGAAGTTCTAACATCAATGTTTTTATCTCCTACTTTGTAACGAAATCTACCATCTTGTGGTTTTGAATGTTCATCTATTCTTAATCTAGAAAGAATTTTTATTCTAGCAACAATAGCAGAATGAATATCTTTTGGCATCCTAATTATCTCTTGTAATACACCATCAATTCTAAATCTAACCAAAATAGCATCCTCCAAAATTTCAAAATGAATATCAGAAGCCCTAGAAGAAATAGCATAAGCCAATAAATTATCAATAATATCCACAATAGGCACGTCTTCTGCTGCCTCCTCAACTCCTTTAGCCTTACTCCTTAAGGATTCTTTAACGCTATCCTCAATTATTTTTTTAAAATCTTGAGTTATCTTTTTCCCATACAAAGCATAGCCCCTGTTTAAATCTCTGTCTGTTGCTAAATACGGTCTAATCTGAGAACCCAACTTTAAAGAAAGAAAGTTTATAGTCTCAAGATCAGTTGGGTCCTCCATTGCCACATCATAAGAAGAATCCTCATTTCTATTAAAAACTATTGACCTCTTTTTTCTTGCAATATCTTCAGGTATAGAGTTTATGGCCTGCTCATCAATATTTATGTTATTAAAATTAACCCTTTCTACCCCTAAAGACTTGGATAAAATATCATAGATATAATCTTCACTTGCAAAGCCTTTTGAAACAACTAGATCTAGTATGTTCTGTTGTCTTCTATCTGCTTCTTCTTTTATTGTTTCAAAAGTAGGCTCGTCTACAACGTTCTCATTTAATAAAATCTTTTTAAATTTTTCTGGGGAAAGGCTTATCATAGCAATATATTTACTAGTATAACTAATATAGCAAATGGAAGCCACAGAAATCTAAGTGGAAATCGCTCAATCTCGTCTATAAATATCTTTTTAATAAGTGAGATAAAAACAGGAATAACAAAAATAGCTAAAAGATAATAAATCCAACTAAATGTTAATCCGGTTGCACCCATAGCAAGTATAGAGATAGCGGCAATGTATGGTTCTTCTTTTTCAAAAAATAACTCACCTGATTTTTTATTTAATCTTTTTGTGTATATTAGAAAGATTAAAGCTACCACTAAAGCTATCAAGTAATACAACAAAAA
This sequence comes from Minisyncoccota bacterium, assembly GCA_040880505.1. Lineage (GTDB taxonomy): Bacteria > Patescibacteriota > Minisyncoccia > UBA6257 > GWB1-50-10 > JBBDIH01. The sequence continues at coordinate 1,817 of JBBDIH010000045.1, read as the reverse complement.
CCTATGGAAATGATATTCAAAAGCATAAATGAAACTTTCATAAGGCGGAGCCAGGTACATTGCCGGTGACCCCATAGACTGCCAAGCTTTTATTTGTAAAAAACTAATACCAAACCAAGCAATAAAAACTACAAAAATAGAGTAATAAAAACTTAACTTAAAAAACTTTTCTAGGTTTTTATTTTTAAAAACTCCATAAACCTGGAGACTAAGAAATATTACTAATGTTGATAAAATTATATACAACTCCATATCTAATATTATAACCTTTATTTAAATAAAAAAATAAAAAACACATCCCAATGGGATGTGTTTTTTATTTGTTAAATTACAAATTATTAAGGACTAATTATGTCAAAACCAGGATCATTTCCAACTTCATAGATAGTAGAGTCATCTCCTCCATCCGTACCCTCAACATCGTCAGAACCAGGAGTATCACCTTGGTATCTAGTACTCTCCATATTGGCATTTAATTCGTAAGTCTCACTGGATGTCCCTTGAAAAGCATAATAATAAGTAGAGTCTTCTACGGGATCAAGAGGAAGATTAGAAAGTGGTGATCCACTAGAAATATCTTCAAAATTTATTGCTACCCAACCATTACCATCAACAGCTCTTGTGGTGTTATTATCACAAAGAGTTGCAGTGCCATGAAGAGTTGTGTTACCTCCAGTACACTGAGCTGTTGTACTAGCAAAACTAGGATTACCAACATCAGCTAAATAAAGTGCAATAGCTGAATTCAGTGTTCCTAAATCAGAGATTCTTGTTGAGTCTCTTCCCTGTCTCAAAAGTTCTGCAGGGTTAAGGATTAATGTTACAGCTGTAGCAAGCACTGCTAAAATTGCTATAACAATAAGAAGCTCAATTAATGTAAAACCTTTTTTGTCTTTTTGACCCAGTGCTTCTCTTAAATTATTCATATTTACTTTAAAATGTTTTAATTACCTTTATTTTAATATTTTAACCTAATTTTATTTACAAATCTATTATACAATATTATTCATCATAAACAAAAAGTTATCCACAATTATTTTACTTAAGTGTATCAACAAATTTCTTTATCTCTCCAACTAGTTCCTCTATAGAAACATGAGCTTTTACAAAATACCCTACAGCTCCAAAGTTTCTTCCTTTTTCAATATCACTTTCTTGGCCTAGGTTAGAGATAATAATAATCGGCACATCCTCGTAGTTAGGGTCATCTTTTATTTTTTCCATTAACTCAAAACCGGAAACTTTAGGAATAATTACATCTAACAGAATTAAATCTACCTTTTCTTTTTTTAAAGTTTCTAGAGCAGTTGCTCCATCATGAATATCAATAACCTCCATTCCTTCTTTTTCTAATCTTTGTTTTAATAAATTAGATAACAACGGCTCATCTTCTATTAATGCTACTCTAAAATTTTCTTTATTTTCCATATTGTTTTAATTTTAACACAAAACCAAAAACACGCCATAACATGGCGTGTTTCAATATTATCCTCTTAAAAATAAAACACCTATTTAAATAGGTGTTTTATTTTACTTTAAAATTCGAAGTCTTCTAGTTGTCCCAAGTGTCTCCAACAAAAAGTTGGAGAGCCGAGACTTATAAGGCTCATCTCTTCTGTTCTTCAAAAGAGATTCGCTATCAAGTGAAGAAACTACACCGAAACACAAAATAATTCGTGCTCTCGGCATAGCTACCTACCATCAAACGACTCGGCCAAAACCTTTTGCCTGTTCACAGCAGGCTGTTTTCTTTTTCGTATAATTTAATTAATCCACGCACAGCTTCCGCTACACGTGCCTTGTTACGACTTCACCCA
>JBBDIH010000044.1:0-7846 GCA_040880505.1 Minisyncoccota bacterium | reverse complement strand
TCCGTTGAAATACGATTGCCCATTTGAAGCTCCTGCTTCATATCCTGATTAGGCCAATTGAACATTCAATTAGAATCACTTCCCCTCGCTCCACACGCCCCATTCTCCCTCGCTCCACACGCCCATTCCCCTCGCTCCACACGCTCTGCGTTGGAGCGAAGTATGGTGAACCCCTGATAATTCAAACAAGTATCACTTCAATATTCCCTCGGCGAGATCAGGTTTGCGATTTCAATTCGCCCGGAAGGGATGGTACAAAAATAGCCCCGTCCTTTCCGCGAAGCGGTGCCTTTGGCAAGGGCGGGGATATGGATGGGTTGGCTTGAATTTAGTTGCTATAGTAATATTTAATCGTAATTTACAGTGGTGATTAATAAAAATTAGATTAAAAATAATGACATTTAAAAGGTGGATTATAACTATAGGGCTTTCGGAGGGATCGGCTAAAAATTATTCAGGAGCCATATTAGGTTCCATTTCAAATTGGGCAAAAGATGCCGGATTGATAGATTCTTCTTTAATTGAAATTTCAGACCTAACAGAGTTTGAAAAGCTATCAATAAGGATTCAGCGTCTTCCCATTTTTCAAGAGCGAAATGCGACAGGAAATAAAATGTACAGCAATGCTCTGAATAAATATTCCGAGTATTTGAAAGAAGCCTCAAACGAATTGGCAAAAGACCTCGAGGAAATTATTAGGGATAATTCTTATAGTGAGACTGATAAAATAGCTCTTGTCAAATACCGCATCGGACAAGGCGCGTTTAGGGACAATCTCTTATCGTATTGGAAAGGATGTGCGGTTACCGGATATAAAAAACATTCGATGTTGATTGCTTCTCATATTAAACCTTGGAGAGACTCCAATAATCAAGAAAGGCTGGATAAATATAACGGCTTATTGCTTACTCCTAATTTAGACAAAGCTTTCGATACCGGATTTATTTCATTTGCCGGGAACGGGAAAATTTTAATCTCGGAAGTTCTTAAAAGTCCTGGAATTTTAGGAATTGAGGATAGCATGAAAATCAACTTTGAAAAGTCGCATCAGCAATATTTAGAATATCACCGGAATATGGTGTTTTTTAATCTTTGAGATAGCGAAACCTTTTTTAGATGAGATATTTACGAACGATGATTTCTGGCTTAGTTTCTTTTGTTATTAATATCAGTCATTAAAAATTATGATTTTGATCTACAATTAGATGTGTGGTAAATCTATTCCGATTGATGTTCCATATGTAAACGACTGATTTGCTATTCTTTGCGCAAAATTTTCTTTAGTAGTCGTTACATATTCTAGCTCAATAGACCTGCTAGAATAATGAGTCTTAAGATTTTTTAAATTATTTTGCTCAATGTATAATGTAAATGGTTTGCACTCCCATTTAATGGCAAAAAGTGTAGAATTGTCTTTTACAATTGAATAGTAGTCTATTTCAATTTTTTTTGCGGCAGATGATCTTTCAAATTCCTTTACATCATTGCTCTTAATAAAATAAAAATTATTATCCACCTTTTTACATGCATCCACGCAGACACACGCCGGAGTAATACACAGATAGTACTCATTTGCCTCTCTATCAATTAATATATCACCGAACCTCAATGTTGGGGTTCTTTCCAATCGATCGTCTATTTCAACTGTTGATAATTTTAACCCTAATTCCCCAATTTCATTTTTAAAATTATTTCCATCTAGTTTTTCATAATTGTGATTTTGAGCATATTCATCAACTACTGAAAAAACATCTGGAAGATTATTGAAGTTATAAGTTTCAATTTCATCAACCCAACCACGAAGTAAAAAATCAAAGAACTCATTTTTAAAGTTTTCTGACCGACTCTTATATGAATTCATATGATGAAAAAATGCTCTTTCATCAAGTGAACTTATCTTATCACTTATCAATGTTAGATCATCTCTTAGCCTATCTTTCATTTCCAAGCTTAGTAATGAGAGAAAGTTGTGAGGATCATTACAAACCAAATTACTGAAGGAGTCAAAGACATCTTCTGGTTTAACACCTTTTCCCGGTGATTTCTCCTTAGAGAATAGTGTTAAAACCGTATTATTAATTTTCACACCTATATCAGAAGTGTTTATGCGATCAAATTTAAATATGCCATCCGAATTAATGACAATACTTAGGTAGTATAATTGTTCAATACACTTTTCATTATCATCCAAAGAGAATAGTTTCCTTAAGTTCTTTTCAAACTTATTACCAGTTTTATGTTTTTTCTTCTCTTTAACAGAAAATTCAAAGTTAAAAGATGAATAGATTTCACCAGTAATTATTTCTCTAGCTTTACTGTTTGGGGTTGACCAAAACTCAAAGAAACTTTTCCGTTGCTGATTAAACCAATCAATAAATTCATCTTCCAAAAACTCTTCTTCAAAATAACCATTGAAATCACTTTTTAATATTGAATACAGTTTACTAACACTGATTCCTTCTTTATTATAGGGATGAAAGTTAGATACTATCTGCTCCATTATTGATTGAAAGTGTTCTTTTGGTTCATAAGTATAAATTATGATGAAAGGAACATTTGGATATTTGTTAGTTTGAATAGCCTCTCGCAAAATTTTTATTGTACTTTCGTAATTATTTTTACCCTCTAGCTCCCAATCAATTACCAATAGATCTTTATTATTAAGCATGTATTCGGGATGCCAGCTTTCTTCAAACGATTTAAAGTTATAGATATCTAAATCACATATTCCTGACTCTCTAAAAGAAGAATAAAGGGCCCTTGGAACTTTACTATCTAAATGAACTTCTCCTCCATCCCTTTCGGACAGCTCTTTGTTTCTGGCCTCAACTTCTTCTGCGATCATATATGGTTGTTCGAACATATCATCAATGCAAACTGCAGATCTTATAGATTTCTTTAGTACCCCTTTGGCTACATCTTCAAATGACATCTTAATTCTTATCTAGTTCTCTGATTACAAAACAAGCTCCGTCCAACTTGTTCTTCTCTTTATCATTAGTGGCGTAAATATCATACCCAATTGAATTCAAGTTCTTTTTGGCCAGGTATAAACCTATTCCTCGACCATCTCTTTTACGTGTAAAAAATAATGTGAAAATATCCGTCAAATGAGTATCGTCAATTCTTTCACCAGAATTCATAATTCTAATTTCTTTGTCAATGTATTCAATTCTGATTTTTCGGTCATCAGCCGGGATCAACCAATAATTAGCATTATTAACGATGTTCAGAAAGATGGGCTTGATTATTGAGTCAAAAGTAAAAAACTCAAATTCACGAAAGGCATTATCTACAGAAAAGTCAATTTCATAACGCTTAAAATCATTCTTAAAGAATTCTTTAATGTAGTTTTCTATTTGAAAGCCTATTATTAACTCTCTTGTCCTTCTGCTTGTTCTATACAGCGGCCGCAGTAATTTAAAGTTCCCTTCAAGATGCTGAAAGGCACTTTTTAATTGCTTGAAGTTAAACTCTACATCTGGATTTTTACGGGTATATTTGTCAAGTTCATTTATTGCATCATTCATCTGAGCGTACATAACATTGAATTGATGATCAATAATTTCAATAGTCATTCCAACCTGCGCCAACTCTTCATAATCTCTTAACCGATCTTCCAGTTTTTCATTTTGCTCTTGATACCAGCCTCTCAGAAAATCATCATCCACATCAATCTGAAGGTTTTCTACATGCTTAATAAACCCTCCAATAGAATGTTCAATTTCTTTGATTTGCTCTTCTGTTAAGGTGATCAAACCATTAATCTTCGCAGAAACTTCCTGCTTTTCATCATCATTTAAAATCCTAAGCGATTCAGAACGCTGTTTAAAAGTATCTGCTTGTAAATCCCTTTCCTCATTTAATGAGCTTTTTACTCTTTCAAATGAATTTTTTGAAATAGAAATATACTCTGAAAAAAGCTTATCAAGATATTTAAGATGTGAGGTAAATTTATCCTGAAATTCAAGTTTCAGATTTTCGAGGTTTACTCTATTCCTGGTTTTTTCAATTTCGTCTTCACAAGAACTAAGATTCTCATCAACTAATCGGTACTCATTCTGATAATCCAGATAATCTTTTTCCTGTTTTTTTGTTACTCGAACACCTCTGGGTTTTTGAATTCTTAAATTTCGGAGTTCATTTTTTTTCTCCTCATAGGTATTCAGTAAAGAATTATAAGCATTGTAATTAATCTCTAACTCTCTGACTTCATTTTTTAAATCCTCTTCTAATTCCCGAATTTCTATTTTCAGACGTTGTATTGACTCTTTATTCTCACGTAACCGATTTAAAAATGCTTTTTTAGTTCTTTTGTTTTTTTTCTTTTCAGCAGCAGATTGCCGTTCATATTTGGCATTGATTTCTTTTAATTGAGTTTGCCTAAGTGAGTCCTCATTGTCTTTGGGAGTTTTTCGCATATATCTTACAGATATATCAATAAAGAACTCAATAAGATCATCCCGAAATTGTCTATAGGCTTTATTTTGTATGAAACCTTCCCGACCAGCTTTATCTCGTAATGAAGAATTTGTTTCTCTTGAAATATCTATGTACCCGATAAACCGCCTATGACTGAAAAAATAATATCCAGCGCCTCGTGATCTTCTTTCCTCAAATTCTAAAAAATCAACATCAGGACGCCCATATGGTAAAACTCGGAAATTATCCCTGTAGACATATAATCCACCGAGGACTCTAAGTTTTTCATTTATAGCTCGATATTGTTCTTCGGTTAATGTCGTATTTTTTGGCTCACCTTCCACAGATCCCCATTCAATTTCAAATGGGCCATATGGAGTTTTGCCTGGGGGTCTGTTAGGCTTAAAAGTGTGCTTAAATATTTGACCAAATACGCGTAACTCACCATCAAAAAATCCATTTTCATCAAATTTTCCTTTACACCAATGATCAGCATCCAGCATTTCATCTTTGGTAAAAAAGTCTTTTATAATGTCATATTTGCCAGCTTCATTAAAGATTAAAAATTCTGTGCTAAAATCCCTCTTGGGATGTTTTAGATCATTATGTAAACCACTTAATGAAGCGCGAAGATATTTTAAAGAACTGTCCTCTTTATTTGCAAGTATATCAATGTTTGTAAGCTCTAACAATTGATCATGTGGTGTGAAAATGATAAAAGTGGTTCCATGAAAATCTGGCTCTGTAAAATTTGTGATTATCTCATTATCAATAAATTTTGGAAATATTAGCTCAGATAGGTCTTTAGAAATGCTTTTTCTGTATGCGGGTTGTTCATCCCACAATTTCGGATTGAGATTTTCTTCAAAATCTTTTAGTGCTTTATGGTAACCATTCTTGAATGAGGCCAATTGATCAAAAGTAAAAAGAGGTATATTCAGGTCTTCAAGAAAGAAGTCATAATTATCAAGTACTCTCCAATCCATAAAGAATGCACTGGGGGTCTCATTTTTTTTCTTGGTAAGCATCAGCATTTGACTTCCCAGATATGATACAGATAAACGACCAATACCCTTTTCTCCCATTGGTATTCTTTTATCTAATCCGAAATGAGGTTTGATCTGTTCGCCTCTGGCTTTAGAGTCTGTACCCAGAACAAACCACATATTCAGAATCTCATCTTCCGACATTCCAAAACCATCATCAGAGATTACGAATAATGGGTTCTCATTATCTTTATAAGTTGATAGAAAAAGTTTACAAGTGAGATTTTTGGCATATGCATCATACCCATTCTTCCAAAGTTCAGTTATGGCTGTAGGTAAATCAGCAATTTGACCTTTTCCTAATAAGTCTACGGCTCTAGCTTTTGCTCTGAAATGGGCCATTTAATTTAGACCTATGCTTTTAACTATTTTTTTTGCCAATTCTGGAGGAACTGCATTCCCAATCATTTTTCCAATAACGGAAACATTATTCGAGTGAAAAACATACTCTTTTGGAAATGATTGAAGCGTAGCCCCTTCCCGAATAGATATTGCCCGATTTTGTTCCGGATGCCCATATCGACCGCTGGAAGTGTATCTAAATTTTGTTGTAATAGCGGGTGCGGGTTTATCCCAACTCATACGTCCATATACATCGGTATGTCCGTTATGATTTATATAACAGTCCAATTGTAGCGTTTCATCATTGGCAAAATCAAGACGGCTTCCACCGTCTTTTTTTACCTTTTTAATTCTTTTCAGATTAATATCTGTTAGCCCGGCAACCGTATGCATGAATTCAGATTCATCAACATGGCCGGCTTTTACGGGAGGAAATTCACTGTAATCTCCAATGGCATCTTTAACTGTTTTTACGTTTTTCTTGTCACCCTTCGGAATCATGATTTCTTTCTGAACTCGGGAAGCAATTAAAACATATCTACGGCGATTTTGTGGAACTCCGAAATGCTTTGCATTTACAACTTTGTCATCAAATACATATCCTTTTTGAGAAAGAAACTGCTTGAATTTACCGATTGGGCTATCCTTGCTTCGGTCAAATCCTGGGACATTTTCAATAAAAATATAACCAGGGTTAAAGAAGTCCACAAACTTTTGAAAATCCTCCAAAAGAAGTCGAGACTCTTTGGATTTGGTTTTATCGGTTTTGAGATTGGTATAATATTGACAAGGGCTGCAGCCTATGAAAATCAGATGTTCATCATTCTTTTTTATTTCAAGCTTTTTTTCTAAATCAACAAATTTGAGTTTAGAAATATCATTATGGATAAACTTCGAACCAGGATTATTTTTCTCATACGTTTCTTCAAACACGGCATCAATATCAATGCCACCAAGTACTTTTATATCTGCTTGCCGAAAACCACAGGTTACCCCACCGGCTCCGCAAAAGAAATCTACCGCGATAAGTTGTCGATTTTCGTTGCCCACTTTTTTATAGACTGTCTGAGTTTGATAGATTTACTGGAAAATAACAGAAGTTAGAACTTTTAAAAGAATTAATTTCATAATACTTTTCAATAATCTCCCATCCCCGGAATCACATTCCGAATTCCGCCACGTGGATTTTCTACATCTCCTTTATATCGGGGAATAATATGGATGTGCGTGTGAAATACGGTTTGTCCTGCGGCCTCATTCATGTTGAAGCCGATGTTAAAACCATCAGGGCTGAATTTTTTGGTTAGAATATTCTTTACTCGTTCGACCATGATCTGGCAGGCGGTTTTTTCTTTGTCGGTCATTTCAAAATAGTTGGCTGATTTCCTTTTTGGGATCACCAACGCATGTCCCTTGCTGACTGGAAATTTATCGTAGATGCTATAGACCGTAGCCAATTCCGAAATCAATTCTGCTTCAGAAGATGGATTTTCAAAAATTCCATCCAAACCATTATCAACTTGAGTAAAGTGGCGATATTCATAAATCTCGCAAAAATCATTTTTGAAAAATGATCTGTATGGCAGCTTCACATTGCATTGATAGGTAGGAACTTTATGGACGTAATGAGTCCGATAGCCAAATCTTTTCAAATCACGCCGGACAGTAAAAAATGCTTTTCCAGTTGGTTTTAGTAATTCACTCACCGACATCAACACCTCTGCTTGTTCTTCTGGAAGCAATACATTTAGCACATATTGGCAGATGATGGTATCAAATTTCTTGTCGGGATAATCTGGGGCATGATGAGGATCATACGCGGTGCAATTGATATCCTTGGAGTTCAGAAATTCTACATCTTTCCCAAAACCGGAGCCAAAATCCAGCACATCTCCCTCAATTACACCCATGTTGAAAAGCTTGCGGGTGGGATACGAAACTTTGTCCCGTTCCTTGGCGGTGAGATGTGAATTTGGGTTTTCTTTCATCACAAGTTGAATTCTTCAAAACCACGAGTTTCTATTAAATACCGGCTT
>JBBDIH010000043.1:0-7909 GCA_040880505.1 Minisyncoccota bacterium | reverse complement strand
TTCGTACCTTAAATCTTTTAGATCTACAGTTCTAAATACATCCAGTAGGGGGAGCCAATTTTGAGAAACGTTAGCTTGAGCTATGGAATCAAAGGGAGTTTGTAGCTTAAACACTAGCTTTCTTCCACTTAAACGAGAGTTCTGAAGTATCAGATTTAATAACTCTCGTTTTTCTTTTATTTTAGAACTCTCGAATATTTCTAATGCTCGATCAGCAAGGTCTAATACCTTAGAAGCTGTTAAATAAAAGGCTTCATCACCTTTGTCGTGTTCTTCTATTTGAAGAAGTATATTAGATTGCTTCGATTTATACTCTCTTAGTTTCTTGTCATACATATCCATAGTAATACTCCCATCCAACTTTTCGTCATACATTTTACTTATCCTTTCTTCTATCTTGTCGTATTCTTTTTGAAGACCCTTTAGTGCTTTGTTGTGGAAATCGTTTTTAATTTCGTGAATTTTCTTTAGTTCTGAAGTTAGATAATCTAATTTATCATTTGGTATTTGAATACTTTCTAATGCTTTGTATATAGGTTTTAATAAATCTTTTTCTCTTACATATTCTCGCTTTTCGTGAACACCTTTATAGTTGGTACAACTATAATAAACATACTTACCTTTTTTCTTTTCTGCAGTTATAGTACATCCACATAAATCGCAAGTTATCAGTCCTCTAAGGGTAAATGGCTTAGATGCGTATTTAAATGGCTTCTTGTTGTGATTTTGGGCTGTTTCGTTGGCTTTATTGAATAGATAACGTGATACTATAGGTTCGTATTTGTGTTGATACAATTTTCCATTGTATCGCATCTCTCCATAGTAAAATGGATTTTTTATGATAGCTTCAACTTGGCTGGTAGAAATTGGTTTTCCTATCTTAGTATTAGCTTTTAATCCTAACTTTTTCATTTCTTTTGAAATCATTTTCATCGAATAATTACCAGATGCATACATTTCAAAAATCTTTTTTATAAAGTGTAATCTTTCAGGATCTTGAATAATTATCTTATTTTCTTTTTCGTCTTCTGTGTTTACATACCCTATAGGAGCTTTTCCAGGCCATTCACCCTTACGAAGTTTTTGCTCTTGAGCTCTTTTAACATTATCGCTTATAGCGTCTGAATAATATTTTGCTAATCCAAGACTCATCCCAAACTGAAACTTTGCAACTGCAGACATATTTGAGTTAATTACTTGTCCATCTGAAACAAAGTGTAATTCAATCTCATCGTTTACAGCTTTTTCATAAAGAGCAGAAACCCTTTTATCAAAAACATTTCTGGAAAATCTATCTACCTTATCAAAGCAAACAGCTATTACTTCTTTACTTTCTTTGATTAGATCTAAGGCCTTATCAAACTCATCCCTGTTAGTTTTGTATGCACTTTCATTAAAGCTGTATCTTTTAATAATGTTTAATCCTTTGCTTTTACAATAGGATTCCATTCGTGCTATTTGAGCGGGTAGAGAATTACCTGCTTCCCTTTGCTCCTCTGTTGATACTCTGGCTAAAATTATTGCTTTCATTGTTTTACTTTCTTTAATAACTCTATGCAACTTTCAGCTATTGCTTCTGCCAGTGGTGGTGGTACTGCATTACCAACATGTTCACACCTTTTTGTATGATTACCTACAAATTTATAGTTTATAGGAAATCCTGTAATTGTAGCAGCTTCTCTAACTGTAATACTTCTGTGTTCGTAAGGATGTATTGGGAAATTGCTATGTCCAGGAACCAAAGTTGGGGATGGTTTATTTCTATCTAAACGCATTGTATTACCTCTAGAATAAAAACTACTTATCTTTAAATCATCTGGGAGTTTATCAATATGATTAGAGACGTTATCACCCTCAGGAATATACTTAAATCTAGCCACTGTCTTTTTCAAATGATTCATTGGTTCATTATCAATATCTTTCTTTTTATAATCTATTTTTGCTAGTGCGTCTCCTACTGTAACTGGCTTCTTTAGTTTTAATTTACTGAGATCCTTACCTGTAAACCTGGTGCTAATTGAAGAATTATGAAATTTAGGTATTGGAAATTTAAAATCTATGTCAATATCTTTTCTAACAGCAACAATAATCACACGTTCTCTTTTTGTTGCAGCGCCATACCAAGCTGTATTCAAAACTCTAAATTTAGTTCTATAGCCACTTTTATCAAACGTATCTACAATATCATCCATTACACTAATCAGATACCTTTTCTGAGTTATGTATCCTAGTAATTTTTTTTTCTTTTTTCTTAACTCTTCTCCTTTTTCTTCAACTTCTTTAGTTACTTTATTTTTCTTTCTTAAGTCAGCTTTCTGTCCTTTATAATTTTCAAGATCCTGCCAAACTGAATCAATCTGTTTTTTAATTTTAGAAGGTGTATTCCTAGACAAAACCTTTGCATTTAAAATTCCCTTTACATTTTCAATGATACTAATTTTTGGTTTTATTTCATTTGTTAGTTCAATTTGCTTATGATAAAAATAATTTCTTTCATCATTTGGCGATCTTTCTCCTGCAAGACTAAAACCTTTACACACTATCCCACCAAACATAACATCCAACTCTTTTTTCTTTAGTCCAATCTTCTTCAGAATAGTCTCTCTATCAACATCAAGAATACTTCTATCATCTATATAAGCAGTATCTTTAAGTTTAGGGTTATTTAATATCAGAGTATCTAAACACTCCTGAACATTATCGTTTACATAAACAGAAGTAAATCCTTTTTTAGTAAATCCAATATGAGATCCGCCAGCACCAACAAAAGTTTCAAAAATTGTATACATAATTAATTATTTAAAAGGCTATAATATTTTTCTATATACTGATAAGCAACACTACTTTCTTTTATCTTCTCTATTAAAGCAGTTTCATTTAAATTCAAAAGGTTAAACTTCATTGTTCTTTTAGAACTTCTTGATTCAAATTTTAGACATCCATAATCATCTCTTAGGATATTTAACCAACTAGATAAATATCTACCTTCTGATTCAGTTAAAAATAATACATCTCTATTACTGAACTCTGCTCTTATTGATTCAAGTAAATCTTTGTTTGATATATCCATTTCATCACCTTCAATAAACCTGCTTAATATTACTTCAAAGTATGGTTTGATATAGGAATTTAGAACCTCCACCAAAAACTCTTCATATTCTAAATTAGCAAATCTAAAACCAGATGGGGTTGGTAGATTTTTACTATCTATGAGACCCAAAGATGCCAAACTTATAAAAGCATTCCTCCAATTCCCATTATTTTGTGTCTCAATTTTTCTTAAGAAACTCTCTTCTGTTTCTTTTCTCTTAACTTCACTAGTTCCTTTTAGTTTTTGATAAGCAACATACTTTAAGAGTATGTATAACTCATACAGACGATTATCTCTTATATAGTATTGCGAGATTGTTACAAGATTTTGTTCTACTGATTCCTTTAATTTTTTTAACTCTGAATTCTCAATCTTTCTAATAACCTTATTAACATTATTCATCTCAACAAGGATTATTTTCTTTGGATACTTAAATCTAGCAATATTAAAAGAGTTATCTTTCACTACAGACGATGGAAAAAGAAGTACTGAATTAAAGACTTCATCATATTTAAATCCTCTAGGACTAATATCCTCTTCATTAAAATATTCATATTGTAGTGTTTGCCCAATACCTCTTACATAGTCTGTAACATTAATATCTCCTGCTTTACACTCAATAATTGCTCTAATCTTTTGATCGTTTAGGACCGTAAAATCTGCAATAATACCATTTATATAGGCATCCTCATGAACAAATTGGGCATTATCTCCAATATTAAGAATACTTCTAAGGTCAGCTTGAACCTCACCGATATTCATAATTGCATCATGTACTAAACCTTCTCTCATACTTTGTTTTTATCTAAAAAATTATTAAACTCTTTTTCATCAATCCTAAATTCCTTACCAATCTTATAAGCCTTAAGACGACCAGCTTTTATATAGCGGTAAATTGTCATTATATTTACATCTAGCTTTTCAGCTAAATCTTCGGCTTTATAAAATTCTTTTTTTTGTTTTTTATTGATCATGATGTAAATATTGGTAGCTATTCTCTAGTATTACTTGATTGTGTTTAATTAATTATATAATACTTGACAATGGTTTACAACGATTTTTTTCAGTTTTTGGTTTAATAATTTCAAATTTTTCGTGTTCACTTCTTAGAAAATCAATCAAATTAGGTATATTTCCGCTTATTCTTCCTAACTCTTGCAATGCTAAAGATATTTCTTGTCTCTTTCTTGTTATGCTTCCACCACTATATTTCCGCTTTAATTCTTCCCAGGTTCCAGCTATTCCATTATTGGTAGCCATTCGCACCCAATAAAATAAGTATTGTTGTTGATTTTGAGTTAATTCTGAGTTTTCTAAATAAGCCCAAAGTTTGTTTTCTTCCATCTCAGACAAACTTAATAAACCAACAGCTATGCTATTAAATACCGTATCAAATGCCTTGAGTAGTATGTTTTTTGATAAATCAATAGAGATTATGTCTTCTAATACAAAATCACGTTTTTTGTGATTAATCCTTACTCGCATAGCTTTTTCAAAGCTATCCTTTCTTAGATAAGATAATTCAAATTTAAGTATATTTCTTTTCATTTCCCCAAGATCTACTAATTTAATTATTTTATTATCTGTTTTTGTGTAACCTTTTGCGTAAATTTCGCCAATTTTATCGTAAACAGTGTATTTTTGAGTACCATTTCCGAATCTAATAAATGTACCTTCGCCCTCTTGATAATTCATAAAGTCAAATTTTGAACTTGGTTTATAATTGAATCCCATTAATTTATAAATTGTCTGATTAGCTTCACCTAGATAAATGGGTAATATAATCATTTTTGAAAAATCTGCTTTTCTTATAATTGCTTGCCTTAATTCGTTGACTGATGTTTTAACCCCAACATTATTTAGAAGAGCAATATGTCTTTGATAAATGGCTTCTAAGTCGTTTTCGTCAGTTTCATAAGCATTACTTCCATGCGTGACTTTAGGTATAGAGCTTTGAATAGTTAGTGAGTTTGGGTCCAGTCTATTACCCCTCATACTTTGTGATATTTCAACCAAAGGAAAGTAAGTCCCTTTTTTTGTTAATTTGTCTCTATATTCTTTACAAAAAAATACCTTGCTTGAAAATCCGTTTATCTTTTTTATTGATTTACCATCGAATTTATGATGATTTTTATCAATCTTAAATTGATCCTTATTAAGTTGCCAAGAAATACTATCAATCATTGTTTTTATATTTTTTTGGATTATTCCTTTTATCTATTTCCAATAACAAACTAAAGAAGGCAATTAATCTATCACTTTCTTCTCTTGTGTATTTATCATTTATTTCCGAGATTTTCCGAAGTTTTTCTTTTTTTATTTCTTTATCTTTGGACATAAAAATAACCTGATTTTTTATCAGGTTATCAAAAAAGGGGTTTGCAAAACTTTGCAAACTAGTTTGTGTCTTTTTTTAGGTATTTTTCGTTAATTTTAATTGTGGTTTTAGTTAAGTCTAAAAAGTCTTTTACATTAGTCTCTTGTGCTATTTTTGCATTAGTGCTGTACCCTGCATTATAAAACTTACTCCATTTTGATGACTCGTATTCATCCTCGCTGTACCAATCTTCCCATATTTCATCGTAACCCCAAATTTTATGTGGATTTTTGAAAATAGTTTTTAATAAGTAGTGGGGATTTGAATCCTTGCTTTTTGATATGACTATTTCTTTATTGTTTAAATTTAGTTTACCATTTTTATAACTGATTTGGTTTTGAGTAATTTTTTTTGGATTTTTATTATCTTTCATCTTTGATTCAAGGATTTTTAGAGAATCTTCTGGCAAGGATAGTTTTGTTTTGAGGGCAAAATAATACCTGCCATCTTTACTTTTAGTCCTATATACAGCAATGCTATCTATGAAAACGAACCCTTTATTGTCTAGTCTTTTAAGTGTTTTAAGTACTCTTATGTGTCTAAGCTCTTTTATTGCATTAAGATGTTGATGATTCATATGGAATATTAATTCATCTTCTTTATCTAAATACCTTGCCATTGTATAAATTATCATTCCAAGCGTGTCTTCTTGTTTTTTCTTTGAAAACAAAGATTCTAAGTTTGTCCATTCAAAGTTTTTTTCACCTTCATATGATATGTAATTGAAAAATTTTTCCCAGTTTATCCAATCAAATTTTATTTTCATTGCTGATGTTTTTAATGGGCCAGCTGGGATAAATACATCTTTGTATTTTTGTTTTTTTGAATAACCTGTTTCAATACTTTTAAATTTTATTGAAGTAATTTTAATCCACCTTTCTTTTTGTAGTTCCGCAAGGTTTTTGCGCACTTCTTCTATATAAGGCTTCATTATCTTTCCAATTTTTAACCCATAATCTTCTATTGGGTTTTCGGCGTTTTTATTGAATAGTTTTTCAGCTTCTAATATTTCAGGATCTTCTTCTAATAGATCATCTAAGGTGTCTATGTAATATTCACCTCCACTTTTATCCTTTAGTCTATGGAATCTACCATCTCTAAAAAGAGCTATTATTATTGTGGGATGTACTTTGAATTTATGATTACTCATTATTCTTTACTTTATTTTACAATAAATTACTATTCAAGTATGGATTGGAAGGAAAGGAAGCAAGTCGAATCAAAGTGGAGTTTCCTGGCTTGGTAGAAAGTACAGACGAATGGGAAAAGTATTTCATCTGACTCCAAGAGATTGCCGAGTAATTCTACAAAACATTCTCTAAGGCTTTGATAAAGTTTATACAGAAGACGATGAATTCGCCCTTTATTTATTAGTGTGTTGTGTATTATAATTTATATAAAATGGAAACGGATAAAATAGAGTTAATAAAATCCATAGAAGAAAAAAGAGATTCTCGTGTGATTTCTTATATTACTGGAGGAAAGCCACCTTTTTCTACAAGGGTAGCTGATGATGTTGTACCGATTTTAGGTGATTTACTCAATAAGATGGGTAAAGTTAATAAGATAAGTTTATTTCTATATACGAATGGTGGTAGTATGTTAACTCCAATTCGTATAGTCAAAATAATAAGAAACTATTGTGATAATTTTGAGGTTTTAGTACCTTATAAAGCACAGAGCGCTGGTACTTTAATTTGTATTGGGGCTGACAAAATAGCCATGGGGAGGCTTGGGGAACTTACACCCGTTGATCCAACTACGGGTCACCCATTTAACCCTAAAAATCCCCAAGACCCCAATAAAAACCTTGAGATTAGCGTAGAAGATTTAAATTCTTATTTGCTGTTTACAAGGGATGAAGTAGGAGTAAAAGACGAACAAATGATTGATGCCTATAAGTTATTAGTAGAGAAATTGCATCCACTTTCCATAGGCAATGCATATCGCGCATATCGTATGTCAAGATCAATAACAGAACGTTTATTGTTATTACATATGGACAAAGAAAGAGATGAGGAGAAATTGAAGAAAATAGTAAAAGAAATAACTAGTGACATTACAATTCATTCTTATCCTATCGATCGTGATGAAGCCTTTGATATAGGATTAAAGGTTGAGAAGGTAGATAATGAAACAGAGAATTATATGCGTAGCTTGTATTCTTTTTATGATAAAGAAATAAATTTAAGTCAACCTTTTAGTCCCACATTTGTTGATGGAAAGGACATGACTATAGAAAAGACTGGAGCCTTCTTGGAGAGTACAGATTTTTCAAGTAAGTTCGTTTCTTCTGGTAAAGCATCAAAAGTCGTTAAAGAAGGTAAGCCTTTTGTTGATATTAACATTTCATCACAGTCGTGGATTATAAATAAATAAAAGATTATATGAAAAATAAAAATTATGACGTTGAATCATATTCAACTGGAATATTTTCAGGA
>JBBDIH010000042.1:0-1441 GCA_040880505.1 Minisyncoccota bacterium | reverse complement strand
CAGCTCCGCGGTGTCTGCCGCTTCAATGCCTTTCTTTTAGTGTACCTTCTTTGTGGTTTTGTGCAATATTTGAATAGTTTAGACCCCATGCAGAATCAAAGATAATTTATTAAAACTCCATATCATACCAATCAAGGTTGTACACATCTTGGATAAGAGTCCTTTCCCCATCTGTCCAAGTTCTATTATTTTCTATTTTTAAAAGTTCCATCGCTTCTTTAATATGACTTTCACTATTACCTTCTATCTCTAGAAATGCTGGCATATTTGGATATGAGTCAATCTCAAAAATCCAATCTTCATATTCAAAAGAAATCCTGTTTTTTTCTTGGTGAGCATATTTTTCTAACCCGATCTCCTCAAACAAATTACTTAGTTTTTCTGGTTGTTGAATATTAAAGTTTATCTCTTTTTGTTTTCTTACTTTTCCCATGATGTCTGATTTTGCTTTCCAGGTAACTTCATTTACCCCTTCAGAATTAGACCTAATTCTCAAAAACCAAAGGTCTTCTCCTTCTTTAGTTCCGACAGGTCTATACCAATTAACAACAAGTTTTGTATCTTTAATTTTCTTTGCACCAAGACTCAGTAATTTATTTTGAATTTTTTCTGAGTCAATATCTAAGACTTTTGTTTCAATTTCGTGAGCCATATTAATTAATATTATTTCTAATTATCTTAGCGATTTCTTGCAATTCACTTTCTGGAGAATCTTCTCTGCTACCTGGTCTATATAAAAATTTTCTTGGTTCATATTTATAAATACCAGTATCGCCTTCTTTTCTAGGAACAATATGTAGATGAAAATGTGGAACGGATTGACCACAGTTTTTTCCATCATTCCAAGCAAAATTAAACCCCTCCGCATCAAAAGTTTCCTTAAGAGCATCACAAATCTTTATTCTTAAATTTTCGATTGCTTCTTTTTCCTCTTTACTTAAATCTTCGTATTTAGATATACATCTTTTAGGACTAACCAGGGTGTGTCCTGGTGTAATTGGAATATTTGTTGGAAAAGCCCAAGCTAAATTATTTTCAATAATTTGACTTTCTTTTATTTCTGGTATTTCACAAAATACACATCTCATATAGTTATCTTATATTATCAAATTGGTTCTGAAGCTTAATCAGCTCTCACTCCTCCATCCGCATCTGCCACACCTCAGATATGAGAATGGCGACAGAAACCACAATTATATAGCCGAGAATAAGGTTAGTGAGTGCATACTCAGGTATATAATTTGCAACAAAGGCAACATACCACGAAGAGAGTGCAACTGCCCCCGCCACCATCATCAGCTGTCGCATACTTCCAAGAGGAGAAGATTCTTCTTCCTCAAAGGAGAGCATATCCAGAAATGGTGCACAGAGTACCATAAGGACTGATCCGGAGAGGAACACAATTACAAGCGCCGCCATCTGAATGATAAAGGTGGAAGAG
>JBBDIH010000041.1:0-1441 GCA_040880505.1 Minisyncoccota bacterium | reverse complement strand
AATGAATACTAGGTCTGCAAAGAAGATTGCCAAGAAAAGGCACGAATATATGGAAGGGTATTTAGAGCAGTTTCTTGCAGAGTGGAACGGAGAAAAGTAAAAAAGTTTGAATCCTGTCCTAGATAAGCCAATTATAAAAGCCCTTGGATAAGGGCTTTAAAAGTTTTAAGAAGTTACAATTTCAGAACTAATTTGATAAAATAATTATATGAGATTTGAAAAATTTAATAACAATAAAGAAAAGATAGAAATTTCTGATGATGTAAAAACTCAGTTAGAAAATTTGGGTTTAACTACTGATGATATTGAGGGTAAGATTTTAGACATTGGCGCAAACGATGGACAGTTTGCCAAAGAATTAAAAGGGATTTCTAATGCAGAAATTATTTCTGTAGATAACAGAAAAGACGAAAGAGTTTCTGAAAACGTAATGATTGCTGATGCTAGGGAACTTCCTTTTGAAAACGACTCGTTTGATAAGGTTGTTTCTCACGCTTCAATTCCAAATGTTTTTCTTGGCATGTATAGTGAAGAATTTCCCGAATTATCAAAAAGGGAAATAAAAAAATCAATTTCAAAAACCTTTAGAGAAATGTTACGAGTCCTTAAGTCTGGCTCTTCTGCTACACTAGCACCTGTCAGAATTGCTAAAAACTATGAATCTGAAAGAGTCTTATCCAATACCCTACAAGAAGAAATTCAGAAACTTCAAGAAGAAGGCATTCAGGTTACCTTTGAGCTAATAAGAGAAGAAGAAAATCCTAATAATAAAGAAAAAGGTAGCTTTTATAGATTATCAATTTTGAAAAAATAATACTTTATTTTTCTTTACAATGGCTCCGCGGGCAGGACTCGAACCTGCGACAATCTCCTTAACAGGGAGGTGTTCTACCACTGAACTACCGCGGAATATGAAGAGAAAACATAAAACTTGTTTTGTGTTTTCCACTGAATATAATCGTAGAAAAATTATTTAACATAAAATTTTTCTACTAACTAATATAACATAATTAATTAGTTTGTCCGCCCGCCTGGACTCGAACCAGGGACACACGGCTTAAAAGGCCGGTGCTCTACCAACTGAGCTACGGGCGGTAATGAGAAAGAAATAGAAAATAGATTTTCAATTTCTTTCGAATGCCCCGTCCGCAAGCTATGCTTACGGGCGGTATCTATAAAAGGAAACACTTAAAATATAGTAAAAGAATAAACAACTTATTGCAACATTAGAAAAACCCGTAAAAGCCGGGTTTTTCTAAATAAATCTTAAACTATATTTAAGAACACCCTCCGTTAGATTCACCACACTGAATACATGTTTCACATGTTCCTGTTCTAACCATCATTCCTCCGCATTTCTTACAAGCATTTGAACTAGGGATTGGGTTAGACTTTCCACTATTACTTGTTACAGAAGAAGTTACAAACTCCATCTCTTCTA
>JBBDIH010000040.1:0-1442 GCA_040880505.1 Minisyncoccota bacterium | reverse complement strand
AACAACTGAAGTAAAAGAAGCATTAATTTATTTAGATTGATTATAAACAATACAAAAGTAGGGGTTGTACGGGTAAAAACAAGCCTATTTAAATTTAATCTAAATTGATTTTTTCTATGGATTGACAAACGCTATAGGATGGGCAGATAGAATTATTCTTCGAAGAATATTAAACATGAAAATCTTTATCAGAGGTTTGAATTTGTTGTTGTGCTTTTCCGAAAGAAGTTTGATCCTTTCTTTACTGTGGGGGAAAGGGAACAAATTACCGATGGGTTTGTCACACGTTTTACAAAAAAGAAAGCGAGTATATCCGTAAGCGCCTGCCGGGATCCCAAAGATGATATGTTTCTGGAACTCGCTTTATCTGCCAAAGCTGCCTGCATCATTTCAGGAGACCTCCACTTGCTGGAATTCCACCCTTCCCAGGGCATTCCTATCCTGAATGTGGCTGATTTCCTAATAACTTTCTGACCAATCACCGCCATCACCAAACCCACTTAGCTGTGGAAAGGAAATACACCTGACCCAGGTGAGTTTTAAATGCTGTTGAATTGTTTTAAAGATTTTGATTTCTATCACCTTACTGCCGCAGGCAATCAAACAGAAAAATAGCCAAAACCTACACTGATCTCCTTATATGAAAGCTTATTTTGAATACAATTCTTTTTGAAGTGAGACTTTTTTCTTTTTATACTTTCTTCCATACCACAGTAAAAAGCCGCTAATGGGCAATGAAGCACAGATAATGGAGACCAGGGTAGCTAATATTTTAGTGCCCACACCAAAAATACTGCCCACATGCCAGGCATAGTTGGAGTTTCTCCATTTTTCAGCAGCATTTTTATTTTCATGTCGCAGAGCTGATTTTAATCGTCCATTGGAAGCATCATAGCTATAGCTATCCCATAAATCCCACCCTGAAAAACCTGAATAAGGTAAATAGGCACTGTAATTAGCTTTTTCTTCTTTGGGAAAATAGAGGGCAGCATATTTCCAATTACTTCTTTGACTTTTAAGATCTTGAATAATAAAATCTACAATGGGGAGCTTTGGCTTTACAGCACCTTCTGTTTCAAATTCCTGATAATTTTCAGTAAATACTTTATTCGGATCAGCACCGAATAGCCTGTATAAACCATCGGTCCACCAATCGAAAGACCAAACCAATCCTGTAGTAGCAAAAAAAAGGACAAATAACAAGCTGTAGAATCCTAAGGTACTGTGCAGATCGTAGTTTTTTCTTCGCCATTTTCCATCCCATTTGATTTTTAGGCGTTGTGACAGGTTTTTCCTTGTTTTTGGCCACCACAAATAAAGCCCACTGATGAGCATAAAAAACATAATTAAAGTAGAAATGGCTACAGGCCAATGACCAATTTCATAATTGAGCAAAAGTTGTTGGTGCATCATCCTACAAAGATAAACCCAGTCGAATGTCA
>JBBDIH010000039.1:0-1445 GCA_040880505.1 Minisyncoccota bacterium | reverse complement strand
TGGAATGCCTGCTATGAACTTTCGTTCATCATCGGTAAAGTCGTTAAAGTGATTGTAATTTTTAAATAGCTGATTAGCAATTTCAATCACTCTTAACCTTCGCTCAAGCCCATGAGAAAATTCATTCCGAACTTGTATCATGAATTCATTCCAAGATCTGTTTGCCACCGGAACTTCATGAATAGGTTTTGGCTTTCTTTTCTTGCTGCCGTATTGCCCTGATAAACTCTTTATTTTTGGTCTGTGATTTTTCCATGTTACACGATAACTTTCAAGGTCTTTTTTACTAAACACGTTAGCATCTTTCCAAGTCTGCTCTACAAGCTTTTTTGCACTTTTGAATGTATTTAGAGTCTGTTTATCATTGCTGGAAAGCAAGATGCTGGCTTCAGTGTTTCTTGTAAAAGCTTCATTTGTGAAGTTGGCACTCCCAATTATTAATTCCCATTTGTCGTTATCAACAAATAAATATAGTTTCGGATGAAATGTACCTTCGGGCTGCTGTATAAAGCGAACCCTGTTGTCATTCAGGAATTCTTCTATGAAGTCCGGATGAGTCTGATAGAAATGAATTCCAACAGCTATTTTTTTAATTCTTTCTTTTTTTG
Organism: Minisyncoccota bacterium; assembly: GCA_040880505.1. Lineage (GTDB taxonomy): Bacteria > Patescibacteriota > Minisyncoccia > UBA6257 > GWB1-50-10 > JBBDIH01. The sequence continues at coordinate 837 of JBBDIH010000039.1, read as the reverse complement.
AAATCAAGTCGCCAAAAAGTTTTGAACTCGCACTTGCCCAAGCTGTTGCCCAATAAAATTCGTTATACTTATTCGTTAGTCGCTTAAATTCCTTTTCCAGTTCAGGTGCTGTTGTTATTAGTTTCATGGTCAGTTTCTATACTATCTTTATGTTAATACATACATCAGAACCTTTCAGCGATGAAAAAATTGATTTTGCTAACTCAGCATTTTAATTACCGGTGTCCAATTATTTAAATACTGAGTAAGGGCACGTTGTTTATTCTCAAACTTATTCTCACCAATAGATTGCATCTCTGACTTTGACAATCCCCGGGTTTCAAAAGCTGTTTTCTTAGTTGTAACCGTTATATAGCTATGTATCCTGTCACCTCGGTCAAGTTTCTCATACATTTTTACTAATTCTCGAGGTTTAATAACTACAAAGTCATTCGTTCTTTTCTCGAAACTATAGATGACAAATACCCAGAAGTCTGATTTAGAACTCTCTATTTTCTCTCGCCTCAAAGTCCACCACCCGGTACCTTTTATGTTTGGTCTGAGATTTTCTTTAATGTGGGTTGTATTGAAATCCTTTGAAAATTTAACCTGAATTGAAGCCGTTTTTTTATTTGTCTTGTCAGTAAGTAAAAGATCAATCCCCGTATCTTTGCTGGGCAACCAGACATTCACCCCCTTAAATTTTTTCTCAATCCTTGAAGCTACTAAGTATTCGCCTGCATGAATTGTAAATATTGGTTTCATTGATTCTTACTTGTTAGTCTGGAATTTAGACTGCTCTATAACTCATTAATAACCTGCAACAACATCGTTATGGCAATATGCCACATAAGGACC
>JBBDIH010000038.1:0-1452 GCA_040880505.1 Minisyncoccota bacterium | reverse complement strand
AGATTATTGACTTACATTCCTGTAAGCCAAAGGCACCCATGCCGGGCACACACAACTGTTTCAACGCGGACTTGGCCGCTGTTTGCCGCTTTAAAATTGCTGGGTTATAAGAAATTTCACGTTTTGATTACATTAATTGCCAAAAAGGCCAAGCCGGTTAAACTACAGGCCGTTAGGTACAAATCACAAAATTCAGTTCATATGTCAAGAAATGAAATTAGATTTACTGTTCAATTTCCGACTGATAATGGATTTTTTGGCAGAGAATGTAATAACCCAAAATGTGGAAAATATTTTAAGGTTCATGAAAATTCTTTAACTGATGAAATGTATTGCCCGTACTGTGCTGAAAGCTTTTCTAAAGAAGATTTGCTTACTCAAGATCAGACAAAGTATGTTGAAAAGGTTACTAAAGAGAAAGCTGAACAATATATTCACGATGAATTTCAAAAGATGCTCAAAAGAGCAACTAGGAATAGCAAGTTTCTAAAATTCGAAAGTAGTCGTCGAAGTAAAAAACACATTCGTCCAAATTATAAAGAGAAGAAAACAGACTCTGAATTTACCTGCCCATACTGCGAATGTAATTTTCAAGTGTATGGTGTTTTTGGGTATTGCCCTGGCTGTAAAAAAGAAAACATTTTAATCTACGATGCTAATAAAGATTTTATTCTTAAAGAGATTGAAAGTGCATCTAATAAAGAGCGAGCTTTAAGACACGCGTATTCAGATATTGTATCTACTTTTGAAATCTTTTGTAGCAATAAAGCTAAAATGATAACGACAGATTCAACGAATTTTCAGGACATTTATAAAACTCGTCGTTTTTTTAAAAAGCATTTAACAATTGACATATTGGAAGATCTAAGACATGAAGAAGAATTAGCTTTTAAAAGAATCTTCCACAAACGACATGTATATGATCATAACGATGGGGTAATATCAGAAAAGTATATAAAGAAAATACCGGAAGACAAAGATAATCTAGGCAAAAAAGCGGATTTGAGTATAGAAGAATTTCAAACAGGTGCTAATGTTATAAGGCTAGTACTTACTAAGATTATAAATAAGATACATTGATTTTGTACCTAAGCGTTTCAGGCGGATTCGAACGTGATTCGGATCTTTAATTTTAACAACTCGGCTCGCCGCTCACGCAATATCGCTAAACACCTACATAAAGCTGCCATATGGTTGAAAATGAATTTGAATATATACAGTTTTTGGTTCAAAGCGGTTTGCAAGATAACAGCGCGTATAGTTATGGGCGCTACTTGGAAGCAGTATCGAGACGTCTTGAAATCAATCTAAATAGATCTACGGTATCGTCCAACCAAGACGTTAAAGATATACTAGATCAATTTTCAGAAACTGGCCTGGCAAACAACTATAAAAAAAATTGTGGCACAGCCTTGAGAGCGTATTTACGTTTTCTTGATCAAGAGCCGCCTG
>JBBDIH010000037.1:0-1455 GCA_040880505.1 Minisyncoccota bacterium | reverse complement strand
ACAATAGTGTTAACGTTGTATACAATTCCTTAGACTATAAGCGGATGAATAGTGTGATGGATGAACATGAAAAAATAAGTTGTCAAAGTATAAAGAAGCCATATATAATATTTTCTGGGAGAATAATAAAAGAGAGAAAGTTAGAAATACTTTTTGAGGCATTATATATTCTCCAGTCAAATGGTGTAGAATTGAAAGCCGTTATTATAGGAGATGGTCCATATTTGCCTTTTATAAAAAACCTTGCTACAAAATATTCTTTAGTTGATTCGGTAGATTTTGTGGGATCATGTTATGATGAAAATATTATTTATTCATATTACAAGAGTGCGGTTGCATGTGTGTTCCCAGGACCTGTAGGTTTGACTGCAATTCATTCTTTGACATACGGGATACCGATTATAACAAATGATAATATGATGAAGCATAAACCGGAAGTTGAGGCAGTTAAAGAAGGAACGACCGGTTTTTATTTTAAGGATAATAATGTTCACTCTTTAGTTGATGTTCTAAAGCATGTGTTGTCTATTAATGATAATGATTTGAGAATAATAGCTAATAATGCTAAAGGAATTATTAAAAATAAATATAATCCCATATATCAATCAGGCGTATTCAATAGGTCGCTCTACAAAAAAACATAAGCTATTAAGGGTTTTGTGAAGTTGGTGCAAATCATTTAAGGTGTAGTTATATAGTATATATATATATCATGTTATACAGTAAAAAAATGATAGATATTCTAAAAGTATTAAAAATATTAATTGTTGGAACATTTAGAAAAACAATACTTTTTAAACCTATAATAAAATCAAACTATATAGGGAGAAAATTTTATTGTGGTAAGTACTGTAGTGTAAGTAGTAAAAATCAATTTCACATAGGAGACAATTTTTATATGGGTAGAAATTGTCATTTAGGATCTAATCTTAAAATTGGTAACAATGTAATGTTTGCTTCTTATGTAGCGTGTATAGGTGGCGATCATGTTATAGACGATATAAATATACCTATAAGATTCTCTGGAAGGGATGAGCTAAAAACAACCATAATTGAAGATGATGTATGGATTGGTCACGGAGTCATTATATTACATGGTGTAAATATAGCAAATGGTGCTGTAGTAGCTGCTGGTGCCGTGGTTACAAAAAGCATACCGGCTAATGCAATTTATGGTGGAAATCCTGCTACGTTAATAAGATATCGAAAATTCAATAATAATTAAATGCAGCAAATCATACAAGACCTCAAATCCGGTGAAACCCTATTAGAAGAAGTCCCCAATCCTCGAGTCGGTTCCGGCAAAGTCCTTATTAAAACCCATAGGAGCTTAGTCTCTTTGGGCACCGAGAAAATGCTGGTCAACTTTGGTCAGGCTAATCTTATTGACAAAGCACGGCAGCAGCCTGAGAAGGTGAAGGAAGTCATCAACAAGATGAGTACGGACGGTATACA
>JBBDIH010000036.1:0-1466 GCA_040880505.1 Minisyncoccota bacterium | reverse complement strand
TCCATGGAGATGTATTACCAAGAGAACTACTCAGAAATGGTTTTTTATTTAGAGAGACTCGAATCCCCTTGGTTTCTCCTCAAGGAATTTTCAAGCCAAAAAATATGGATTTACCTCTTACTATTACGACAACTCCAGGTGGCCCATATGATGATAGTTTCGATTATGATGACAATCTTATGTATAAATATAGAGGAACTGACCCAATGCATCGAGATAATGTTGGGCTTAGGTTAATAATGCAAGAAGAGTTGCCACTAATTTATTTTCATGGAATTATCCCAGGAAGATATTTAGCAATTTTCCCGGTTTTTATAGTGGGTGATAGTCCAGATACATTAACATTTACGATAGCAGTAGACGATAAAGAAATAAATGCAGATAATATTAATCTAATCGATTTACCGGGAGACAGTAGACGAACATATATTACAACAGAAGTGAGGCAAAGGTTACATCAACGAGGTTTTAGAGAAAGAGTAATTGCTGCATATAGATCACAATGTGCATTTTGCGCATTAAAGCACACAAATCTGTTAGATGCTGCACATATTGTGCCTGATAACGAACCAGATGGCTTACCAACAGTTAATAATGGAATAGCACTTTGTAAAATTCACCACGCTGTATTTGATCAATACATAATTGGTATTACACCTGATTATCAGTTAAAAGTTCGTACGGATATTCTCGAAGAAATTGATGGCCCAATGCTACGATATGGTATTCAAGAACTTCACAACCATAAATTGATACTTCCAAAATCAAAAAATGCTTGGCCTAATCGTGAGTTATTGGATAGGAGATATAGTAGGTTTCGAGATGCTGTCTGATACTAATTTACACAGAATGAACAAATTCAATCAAAAAAACTGCCATTATTTCACCCCAAGCAAAACCATAGAAACTATATCAGTGTCACATGGGATAATCGAAACAACTCTCTTTATCTATAATTATAAAGGAATTTCATTTCGGGTATTTTTATCACGAGAAAACTTAGATGCGTTTTGGGAAGGCGAATCTGAGGAAGATCATCATTTCGAAAACGAGAATGAGTTGGATGCATTTTTGACTCAATTTAAATCGTAGACTTGAGGGAAGAGTTTAATCGTTTTCGACCTCTCTATTATTATGATGATTTAACCCCGAAGTAGAATTTTGATTAATACATACATAATAAACTCAATGATCTATATATATGGTTCATACATAGGAGTGGGGGTCAGAATAACCGGAATATTCATTCCATTTTTGTCCATTGTGTTAATTTTGAGTACTAAAATTAATTTTTTGGGTCCACCATACATGCCACAATGCTGTCACTCTCCATCATTACATTCAACAAGTAAGTCACATAACGAATGTAAATAAATATGTATGATTCTAAATTTCATCGCTGGACTCATTTTTAAGACAAGTAGAATGAAACCAACTAAATGGATTCTTTTGTTTTTGATGTTGAT
>JBBDIH010000035.1:0-8145 GCA_040880505.1 Minisyncoccota bacterium | reverse complement strand
GCGAGTATTGAATATTATGGGTGTTGCGAAGCTCATGGAGGCGGTAATGGCCATGGAAAAATCAGTTCGTTCTTTTTTGATCCCATTCTATCGAAAATACAGACAAAACTATCTGATTCCTTACTTTAATGTCCCGGTCAGTATAAAATCTCTTTGATGAGGTTTTTACACAGGCTGGGACGTTGGGAACGAGTGCAATCTTAATCTTCACTTAGTAAAAATCTTTTAGCAAAATCACTCATTTTAGTTTCATAGTCAGATATTTCGATAAGAATCATTTCTATCTTATAAGTTTCACCATTATTTATCAATTCAAGTTTCCTCTCTTGCAGCAACTTATAGTTTTTAAAAGTATCGACTAGCTCTTCATGGACAATTCTTTTCTGGATTGGTATGACAATTGAATTGAGTTTTTCGATTGTATTTTCAAGATAAGTGATCAAGTGTGATGTGCTCACAATAGATTTGACTAACTTAACTGTTAAGTCAGTTTCATCAATAAAATCTGAATCTTTGTAGATAGGATGGTAAGATTTCAGCATAATCTCTTTTATCTTTAAAAGCCAATTGTCAACTAGTATTGCTGGATATAAATCTGGATATATAGGTGCAATCTTTGATAATAATCGGTCATAAATATTCTTAAGCTTATTTAAATGCTCTTTTGTTATTAGTCTATTATGAGCCTCTTCTCTTCTTATGACATTTAGCTTTATAATAGTGTCTTCAAACTTCTGTTTTGAGTCAAAAAAGTGTTCAAAATTTTTCCAATTATGGATTATCACTTTTTTAAGTTGCAATAGGTAAGTATAGTCTATAAGAATATTTCCAATTGATATTTTTTCTCCAAATTTATTCAAATAAACTTCTTTTGCCGATTCTGAGATTTTCTTTGGAACACATTCATCCCACCATTTATTACCAAACTTTCTCGAAAGGACATTCTTTACTATATATCTTAGAGAGTTTTCAATTTCAAAGATATATCTTTTTCCAACACCTAATCGGTAATCATCAGTATTTTCTTGAAAAAGTGTAGATTTAAGCCAATTTATCGAGTCACCTTTTCCTATTAAATCAGCTGTTTCTCTCGATGATATTGCATGAAGAAGAAGTTCATCTTGTCTATTAAAAGCTGCTACAGCGAAATAATTGAACTGAGCATTTTTAAAAAAATCACCTTTCAAAAAGCCACTTAGAAACCCCATTATAGAAGCCATTTCTCCTTTTATGTCAATTGACCTATCTAATAATGGATAAAATGAGCATAAAAGCGTATCACTATTTTGAATTTCTACACTCTTAATGTTGATTTTTTTACTGGATTTTTCAAAACTATCAATGTTTTCAATACCAAACCTTATTGTTGATAAAATTGAACTAAGAGACATGTTATTTGGATCAGAATCCCTTTTTTTAAAACTCATAATGTTCTGTTAATGGTTTTATTCTAAGTCATTTATTTTAATTTTTTCTAATTCTTTGGCTACTAATCTACTTCCTAATTTATCTTTAAATGCAATTACTTCTTCACCGGCATAGGGGTCAATGATGAAACTTGGTTTATTTTGATAATCAAAATTCTCAACAATAATCTTATTTATTCCTTTATCCCTGCATCCATATCCTACAATAATTAGCATATTAGTTTTTTCTAAATTTTCTTTGAATTTTTTAAATAGTTTATTGAAGAACAAAGGCTCACTATATCTTTCAATTTTAGAAGTCGTTCCAGTTAAAAAATCAGCATGGAAGTCAAATCCGCCACGATCATAAAATAGATGTCCTTCTTTATTTTTTATCTCTTTATAAAAATCAGAAAAGCCAATACCCCATCTTGTTTTTAAATAAATCTCAGGGATTCTTATCCTTCTGTCTACATCGATGCCATAGTAAGTTGCATAGTCTTTACTTCCATGTAACTTATACAATTTAAATTTTTTAGGGTAATTACCTGTATATCTCTGTAATCTACATTTATAATCTCTGTTTTCAATGGTTAACTGTCCGTAATAAGGTGATCCAAGGTCATCGAAGCCATCAGATAGCTCATTATTTAACCAATCTGTTTTAGCCAGTCTCTCAAAAAATAAATCATGGTTCAATGTGTGTATATTTACTTCATTTTCTAATCCAAATTTTTCAAGACTGTTTAAGATTCCTGTATAACCTGTAAATATTGGTTTTCCCATATGTCCTGCACTATCGTACCAAGAGTTACCATCTTTATCGACTAAAAAATGACTAACCAATTGAGAAAATATATTCCTAATTGCAGAAAGCATTTGATCTAAGTCTATTCGAGTTCTATAATTATTATTTTTAAAAAGCTCCTTAACTTCTGAATCATTTTTTGCTTCATCCATAAAAAAATCATAAAACTCTTCATAATCGAAATAGCCTTTTTTATCATTAAAATAATGCATCAAGTCTCTACAGAAATCATACTCAAAGTCATAGCTGGTTTTTGGTCCAAGATTAATTTTCTGTCCATTTTTTGGAGGTATTAGGCTACCATTTGTATGAAAAGAAAAATCATTCCCATCACATTTAAGAAGAAGATCGTTGAGTTGATTTCCAATTGGATAGCCCATTGGCGCTGAAAAACCAGCGCCTAATAAAAATGATAATGAGTTAGACATGATATGGACAGTTTTGTTTTGCACTCGCTCCGTACGCTGCGTTGGAGCGGGTGGTTATGCATGATTTTGACTGGAACCGGGAGGGTCCGGCAGGCAGAGGAGGTTGGGAACGAGTACAAAATTGATGATTTCGCCGGGTACAAAGATCTCTTTTATGAGATTTTCCATAACCGAAGTGTTTGTTTGTAAATAAGATATTTTTCCTCATATTATTTCAGAAGCTAATTGTGATGAATCCAACTTCAAAACTTAAACATTAAGAGGGGGAATGTATGAAAACCAAACTTATACTTTTATGCGTTGCAGGGATCTTATTAAACGGGTGTAGTGGAACAGGCTATGTAACAGAACAACCCACACGTAGTACTTCCACCACTGCAAATGAACCTGCTTATATGCAACAGAACGATTTAGATACCCGGATCAACAGCCTGGCTATTCAAATCTCAAATAAGATGTCGCAAACCAATAAAACCTCTATAGCAGTAATAGAATTTTCTGATCTGAATGGACAGGTTACAAATTTGGGAAAATTCCTTGCCGAAGAAGTCATCACCAAATTATTCCAAAGCAATAAGTTTAAAGTGATAGAACGCCAGCTTCTGAATAAAGTGATTGAGGAACAGAAATTACAGGTTTCTGGAATTATTGATGAACGTTCGGTTAAAGAGTTGGGGAACCTTCTTGGTGTTGAGGCCATCGTTTCAGGAACAGTTACGGAACTCGCAAATTCTGTCAGAATAAATGCCCGCCTTATAGGAACGGAAACCGGGGAAATATTTGGGGCTGCTTCTTCTGAAATACCAAAAGATGAATCTATCAGAAAATTAATTGCTTCCGGCGGCCCGGAACCATCTGCTCCTGAAAAAGAAATGCATGCCAATAATGACCAAACCACTCCTTCCGAGCCAGAGACCGCTCCTGCTGTAATAGAAACAGAACAAGAAGGATTCCACTTTCGGGTAAGCGAGTGTATTCGAAAAAGAACGACTCTCGTTGAGTGTGTGGTTATATTTAAAAATCTTGAAGAAAATGAAATAGGATTGAGAATGTATGGGGGAGGTTATAGGGGAAAGAGTTATTTATATGATAATTTTGGCACACAGTATTCAGTTAAGTACGTTCAGATTGGGGAAAAAGAAACTGACCGGATAATGCAACAAACTTTCGTGCCCGGCCTACCTGTCGCCGTTCATTTTAAAGCCGAAGGCGTTAACTCAAAAGCAACGTTGGTAACTCTGACTATTAAAATTCAACAATTCGATAGAATGGTAACGCTACGGGATATTCCCCTTACAAAATGAATGAGTTTTTATAAACCGTAAGCCTGAACAATCATTGATCAGTTTTGGAGACGCTGAACCAGCCTTGCAACCAAGTTAGTTTGTAGTGAATCTGCCCCGGCTTGGAGGGCTTTCTCGGCAGCTTTTTGGTAGGTATCACTAACTCCTTTAATGTTATTGATGGCGTAGGCGGCAATTTCCTTCCCCGTGGTTAAACTGGTTACAGAAATATGGTAATCCAGAAAAGCGGTGTACAATCCGTGGGTTTCGCTCCCTTTGTGGGTAGCGGCCTCCACTTCAATGAAAAACTCGGCCTCTCCTGCATGATCCACATAGGTGTATCCAGCCTCGGTAAGGGTGTTTTTAAGAACCGGTTCTATGTAGTCACTAATCTTTTGCTCTCCTAAAAAAATTTCATAATGTTCCATGTACACCGGCACCCTGCTTACCCGAAGCATATACTCAACACTGGGAGAATTAAAGCCGTCCAGAATAGCTTGGGTAAAGGAATTTTGCTGCTCGGGAGTCAAAAAAGTGCCCAGAGTCACCTGAGCTTTCACAATCTGGAGCTTATCAGTGGCAAGTACTTTGGCAAGCCGGGCTGTGGCTACTCCCTGGGAATTGGTGTGCACTGGACCATTAATCTCACCGGCCCCTCGTACAAAAACAAATTCCACCGGAACCCGCTCAACCAGTTTTCCAGCGGTAGTTACAACACTAAGTGTAAAGGGGGTGGTGGCTGCTTTACCTATTTGCGTCATTTCGGGCCCAGAGGCATCAGTGAAGCGCAACTCGTTCAGTGCAGTCTGGATTTTCGTCCGTAATTCCGCAAACAGGTTAATGGATCTGCCTTGGTGGGATATTTCTCTAATGCGATCCACATAGGGAATCAAGTCCGCTATGCCTTTGGTGTACAGATCCAATGCAAGGAGGTAGTTACCTGCATCAAAAGCAGCATCGCCATTCTTGAATGTAGAATAAGCCTGTTGTTGAGCCAAATCCACTTTTTGCTGAAGCCGGGCTTCGTATTGTTGTTTCGACAGCCGGAGATACACCCAATACTCGGCATCACCTGCCCACGTATCGACTATTTCATACCCTTCTATAACATTCCGGGCCTGAGTTTGGGTAAGGGATCGGAAAAAGTCGCTCACTTCTCCATTCAGTTCCTGCTCTAAAACCAGCGTTTCATTAGAAACATTAACCTCAATTTGAGAAATAAGATCACCCAGCGCATTGTCCACAGCCCGCTTCTGATAATCCGTATCTGGCTGTGTTTGTGTTTTGACCGTACCACCAATCCCAATGTAATAACGGGAGTCCGCTGGATAGTTGTCAAGCCATGTTGGTTTCTGTTGGGCTTGTAATGCTTGGATACCTCCAAGCGCAAATGAAACCCATAAAACTAATACCCAAAAATTTGTTATTGAACCACTTCGTATCATTAGAACCCTTTGTTTTTCTATATGAAGTTGTAGTTTCACATTCATACAACCATTGTTTATTGCCTTATATACATCAAATGGTCAAAATATCAAAATACCGCTGTATTAGTTGAAAAAGCTACCCCAGACCACCCGGTCAGAAAGTGTAATTCAGCTCCCGTCATTTCCATCACCCGGCTCTCTCTAATCCTGCCATCGAATTCCTGATTATACTGAGCCGAATGATGGGGCTTTCTCACTTGTGCGGTGTTGAATTAAGCAAGTCTGTTTGTTCTCGCTACTCACGCTCTGCGTTATAGCGGGTGGTTTGGAATAAGTACGATAGATTTTTACTTGAATTGTAAGTATTTATGGGTATTAATATTTAACATAATGTAGACAGTAATTTGAATTAATTAACAATAGCATCAATGAATTGGCTTTTTGGACTTATTGGCGTCCCTTTTTTATTTGCAATCATAAAGAAACTTTTATGGACGATTGTTTTTAAGTTTTTTGCTAAAACAATTCGTAAGAATAAGGGTGTATGGTTTATTTATTTTTCTTCATTTATCACAGGTGTCAGCTTGTTTTTCAATAATTGGAATAAAATATTTATTTATATCATTAAACTTCAGTTATTCAAATATTCATTTGCTGATCTTTTCTTTCAGCATAATATTGCTTTTAATATACAGGTTATTCTTTGAGCCTATTTGGAATGAGGTTTATTTTTCCGATTGGAATCCTAACCCAAGTGCTTCTGATGCTGAGAATATGTATCTCCGTCAACAAATTTTAATGGATTCAAAAATAATGAATTTTATAGGAGGTACTATAGGGTTTTTCATACCTATTTTCGCTTAATTAAAAAGACCAATTACAATGATTTATTTATATAGTTTTGGCTTAATATTCCTTGGATTAGTAATGGTATATTTTGTAGGAAAAGCAAGAGATGCAAAGTTATCAAAAAACGTATCTAAAGAAGAATTAATAGAACTTCGATTTAATCATGTAACTGAAGAAGATTTACGAATAAAACATTCTTCCGGCTGGCTTAATTTTTTATCATTTCTATCTTTTCCTTTATTCCTTTCTGGCATCATTCTCATAATTTATAATCTATGGCAACTAAATATTTTTTGGGTAAAAGTAATATTGATATACTTTTTTATAGGCCTATTAATTGCAACTAATCATGTGAAAAATGTAGGAATTGGAGCTGTTGGAATTGAAAAGACATTTTTGGGTGTTTCTATCGGTTGGCCAATTGTTTTAGTAGGATATCTAATAAGAAAGAGTCGGTTAAGAAGATGATATGAACAAGAAAATTGAGGAATATGAATAAACAAGTAGCCAAAGAATTAGCGAGAAAATTTCTCTGTAAAAATATCGAGTTAGAAGTTTACTCAGAAGAACCTCCGGGCGTAAGTATTTATCCCTTTGATCCTAAAAATGATATTCTGATAAGTTTTTCGTTATTTGAAGAACCAAAATTTGGTCCATCCAAATATATAATCGTTTCCAAAATTGATGGTACAGTTCGATATATTGGGCATCATGGTGATTAAACCTATATACAAGAGCAGCCAACTAAGTGCTTTAACGAAGGACATAGCCGTGACTTTGGTTTCGGTCTCAGGTTGTTCGATATTTTCAGCCTTTAATTCACTTATAATCACTGCCCGTTGTGCGCTAAGTCGTTATAGGACTTAAGAAATCAAATTTTGAGATATAAACATTATGGAAGACCATCGTCTCGATTTACTTTCTGGTAAAACATTAAAAGAGTTAAATGCAGCAGAGGCTCGAGGATGGGTCATTGAACGAATGAATCAAATTGAATCCAATATTGATTCTAAGATAGCAGATTTTGTTGATCCAAAAGATAAACATTCATTTAAGAAAATTATACTCAATAGCTCAATAATTAGCACCGGGGGGAAGCTTAAAATATTAGCTGGATTGAAATTATTGGACAAAAAGACAATGAACGACATCCGAGAATTGAGCTCTATTCGAAACGCATTCGCTCATTCAGTTTTTGTACATGCAACTGAAATAATGATTGATCGAAAAAATAATACAACAAAAGGTTTGGCCTCATACCATAATATGGAGATTATGAATTCTGATGGTGTTTTAAAGAGTAAAAAAGCTCATGAACATCTTGAAAGATTTTATGAGTTAAATGAAAGAGTAGGAAAAGCTCTATAATAATATGTTAGGCACATTACCCATAAAAGAATTATGAAAAAATATAAATCTAAAAAGGATTTGATTTCTGACTTGGAAAATGATTTAAAATCAATTCAAGAGATCATTAATTCTCTGAAATCACCAAAAAGAACTAACGAAGAAAAATTAATAATTGAGTATCTCGTAAAAAGAAGCACTCCAAAAGTTGCTGAATTTGCACGAAATAAAGGAATAAGAGCTCCAGGAGATTTATCATTTCAATCTGGTCATATGAGTAATTTAATAAAAACTGGTAGCGATAAGGTCTCGCCGGCTTTGCTTGAAATGGCCAGAAGCATATTTAACAAAAATTCAATAGCTGTAGGCCGAGCTTATGGTTAATCATGTGCCTAACGTTTCAAGTGGACTCGAACGCGGTTAGGATCCTTACTCTTACTCTTAACCTCATTCCCAACATCCTGTTGGGAATGCTATGCCGGACCACCCGGTCCGACCGTGTTTAAATCAGCTCCGAAATAACCCTTCCAAAGTTTCAGGGTTTGTCCTCGCTCCGCACGCTCTGCGTCGGAACGGAAGGGAGTGTCAGGGATGCCT
>JBBDIH010000034.1:6441-49212 GCA_040880505.1 Minisyncoccota bacterium | reverse complement strand
ACAAAATCTTATGTAGATAGTACTGTTATTCCAGATACTGATACAACCTGTGATGGCAGTACTTGTAACGTAACAAACACCGGAACATTGAATGGTTATAGTGCTTCAGAGCCTAATACAGGAAGTACTATTGCGGCGAGAGATTCCGCTGGAGACATAACAGCTAGACTGTTCCGCCCAGAATATACCACATTGAACACAGGGACTAGTATTGCTTATTTCTGGACATCTAGAGCGACTGGATCACAGGATAATTATTTAAGACCAACAACAAGAGCAGCTGTCTTAAGTCAGTTAGAGGCAGACGGCATTAATGCTGCTACTGCTGATAATGCTTCTAATGCTGGCGCATTAGACGGCATTGATTCTCTTAGCTTTTTAAGAAGTGATGCTAATGATTCATTTTCTGGGATGTTAACAGCCTCTGCAGGTAATCGTCAATCAGGAATTTATGGCACATATTCTAGTACAAAAATAGATCATGTTTGGTCTATGGGAACTAGTTATAAAATTGCTAGTGATGGATCCACTTTTGGTAATCTTTATGGTCTTGCTTATTGTCACACTAATAATGCAAATTGTACTTCTGGTCTTGGTCACCAACTTGAATTTGTAAATAATGGTACTGTTGGTACAGCAATAGGCTTTAGCGGTGGCATATGGACTAGTGGGTCAATAACAGGAACGCAGTTTATTGATCAAAATAACACCAGCTATTACATAGACCCTGGTAATTCAGGAACCGCTGGCAACTTTAATGGTAATATTAATGCTCTTGGTTTATACGATAGCTCAGCAGGTGATTGGGGTATAACAGGCTGTGATGTAAATGGTGGTTCAATAGAAGATTTATGTTTCATTGAGCCTGAACAAGATAATAAAATCTGGGGGTATATTGATGATGATGTTGGTCTAAAAATGACAGGAGCTCCAGGAATTTATGCATCAGGGAATCTTGGTGTTGGAGTTTTAAGTACTGATGCTGCTAGATATGGTTCTGGAGGAACAACAGTAGAAGTATACGAGAGCTCTGATAGTGAAATAGCTCAATTATTAGTTCAGGGAAATAGCCAAGGAACAGGTTATATATATGTAGGTCAGTCTGATACCCATGGAGGTGGTATTACATATAACGGAGATGATAATCCAGGCATGCCTCAATCAACTGATAATATAAGCATCTTTAGAAGAACATCTGGTACTGACATAGAGGTTCTTAGCTGGGTTCATAACAGCAGTATTGCTGAATTTCGGGGTAATATAGATATGAACAGTAATGATATTACTGGTGTGGATAAGGTTTATGCTAATAGTGTGGACCCGGTTTATAACATTAATGGAGAGAAGTTTGCTACATATATGGCTGGTATGACTGGTTTGAAAGAAGAAACAACCGGTACATTAAAACTAGAAGAAAAGGAAATTGGCAAATATCAAAAAGTTATAGACTTTAATGAGTTAGAAAAAGGAAGTGATTTATGGTTGTTCTGGCAGACTACTGATTTTGGAAACGATTGGAGTAATTTTGTAGCCTTACTTACTCCTAACTTTAATGGCAATGTTTGGTATGAAAAAGATTTTGAAAATAAAACAATAACTATTTTAGCTAATAAAGAGGGTGAGGTTTCGTACAGATTTACTGCTCCAAGATTTGACTATGACAAGCCAGAGCATGGAAATTCTCCAGATAATATTCCAGAAAGTATTGAAGGATTAATTATTCCTTTCGTAAAATAAAAAAGACTTGAGGTGATTGATATCTTTTGCTATAGTAAGAAAGTAAGAAATTAAGAAAATGGAATTAATAAAATTACGTCAAAAATCACAGATAACCATACCTAATAAAGTTAGAGAGAAACTTGGTCTATCTCCTGGAGATTATTTAGATATAAAAGTAAAAGACAACAAAATAACACTTATTCCAAAAATTAAATCATCTAAAGAATCCGTATTGTCATCTGAAGGCAAAAGGAGAATAAAAGAATCGCTAGAGGACCTGAAGAAAGGAAATGTAACTATTTATAAAAATATTGATGATATGATAAATAACCTATCTAGCTAGAAGTGAAAATAATTACAACTAAAAGATTTGATAGATCTTTTAAAAAATTACCTAAAAACATTCAAAAAATATTAGGTAAACAATTAAAACTTTTATTAAGTAATTTTTCTCACCCTTCATTAAAAATAAAGAAAGTAAAAAGCTTAGATGGTATTTTAGAAGGTAGAGTTAATAAAAGTTATAGATTTCTTTTTTCTATTATGTCAGAAGCATATGTATTACTAGATGTAGGGGATCACGATAAAATTTTAAAATAAAAAAGACCCCGTAGATTTCTCTACGGGGCTTAAAATTTTGTTCTTTAAGGTTTCCACTTTGGATACCTTGAGGAACCTGTATTTACTAATAATTCTTGTTCAGAACTATTAATATCAATCGTCCATATTTCCATTGGTCCGCCATCTTGATGCATTTTTGCAAATGCAATTTTTGATCCATCGCTAGATAAATCAAGATCAAAGATTTTGTATCCGTTTGAAAAATTGGATATTTTCATTTCATTCGAACCATCTAAGTTCATGCTGTAAATATTATGCGAACCACCTTTGTCAGATATATAAAATATCTTTTCTTCAATTGATGAAATCACAGAAGAAAATTCACTTGATTCTGGTGATTGTGTAAGATTTACTTGGTTAGAGCCATCAGGATTCATACTGTAAATTTCCCAGTTGCTGTCACGAGCGGTAGAAAATAATATTTTACTACCATCAGGTGACCAAGCTACTCCAGATGGAACTTTACCGTTTATTACTCCTTCGAATGTGAGTCTTTTCAGCTCATTATTCGATGTATTCAGGGTGTATATCTCAAAAGGATCTCTTTCCTCTGGTTTTAAAGTAGTAACTAATAAATTACCATCAGGTGACCAGTCATGAGAGATGATAGTGCTTACATTAGGAGTGATGTTTTTTATCTCGCTACCGTCTAGATTTACAGTAAAGATATTTGTTGAACCTGTTCCCCTGGTACTTAAGAAGGAAATTTTATCTCCATCAGGTAACCAGTTAGGTTTATGATCTTTACTTATATAGTCTATAAGCTTTTTTATCTGTCCGGTTTTATTAATTAAAGAAAGACCAGAATTTAATCCAGTACTATTCCAGTAAACCATAACAGGAGAAAAAGTAATTTTTATAACAGACTTAGCAGTAGCTAAAGAATCATCAACGCTTTGAGCATAAACAGTAGTAGATCCGTCAAACAAAGTTTTTACAGTAACAGAGTTGTTACTTATATTTTCTAGAGAAACCAAGTTATTACTAGTTTTCCAGATTACTTTGTTTTCACAATTAGAACCATCTAAAGAAGAAACATTAGCGGTAACTTCAATTGAGCTACCCACTTCAATTTCAAAATTTTCAGTTTCAATCATAACCTCACATTTTACTGGAGGCTCTTCAGGCACGACTGGGTTCTCACAACTTATCAGAAAAACTGACAAGAGGATTATTACAAAGGGAATGAACTTTAAAAGTTTCATATCAAACCTCCATTACGGGTTATTGTTTTAATTAAATTTCTATCATTAGTAAAGCATAAATAGAGCTATAAGTCAACCTTGTTTGATTGTTAATTATTTACATTTTTTAGTGGAATTTGGTATTATTAATAAAAGATTATTATTATGAATAAAAAGAATATTTTATTAAGTTTTTTCATCGCCGTTTTAATTATTGGTGGTTGGTATTTATTAGTGGATGAAAGCATCGTTTCGGTTAACGAAGGTTTGAATAATGAAGTTGAGAGGCAGGAAATCTTTTCACCTTTAGATACAGTTTCTTGGAAAGTTGCTCAAGCAGAAGGACAATGGCCTAAAATATTAGAAGCAGAAGTCCATCCTTACAAAGTAGCAGTAGGTGACACTCAAAGAATGAGAGTTGTTGCGCAATCTCCTGATGGAATACAGTTAGCAAAAGCCATAATAGATACTGATAACGGAACAACTGTAGTTGACCTTGAGAGGGTTGGAGAAGTGGTTAATTATATTCCTAATTTTGAGATAGATGGTAACCAGTTAGTAAAAGCTTATACAGATGAAGAACGAATGCAAATAGCAAGAGAGATGGAAAATGGGATAATCCCACAGGTTATGGCTCAGTCTGCAGAAGCAGAGACATGGGAAGGAGAGTGGGAGGTTCAAGATACACATACTAAGTTTTACACAACTAAATTTGTTGTGGTAGATAATTTAGATAGAGAATCTGAAATTAGTATAGGTTGGTTAGATCCTCAATGTAGTATTCCTTTAAAGGGAAGTTGGGCCTGGAGTTCTGGGACCTGCACTATCAATGATCTAGACGGTGTAGCAAAATGGGGTAGTAGCCAGGGTAATGCTATTTTAGATGGCGGAACTCTTACTTTAAATAATATTTTTGTGGTTGAAGGATCTGTTAATTTAAATGGTGGCACACTAGCTATTACTCAAGGGTCTGGAGTATTAGATCTTTCTTCAACTCTATACATGAATGATGACGACGGAGACAGTTACCCTGATTCAAATAATCTTGCTTCTTATAACACAAACGCTACTGGAAGAACTGAAAGATCTCAAGCAGGAACTAACACTTGGTCTAATGCGGACTGTAATGATTCTAATGCAACTTATTGGTACAAAGGCTACACAGATAGTGACGGAGATGGGTATGGAGCAGAAGGTTCATCTTTTTCTTGTAATAATGAATCTCCTGTAAACAATGATTGTTATGATAGTGATAGCAATGTAAGACCTGCACAACATAATTATTATCAGTATAGATTTACTACTTCTTTAGGTTGGCCGGATGGGTGGGATTGGAATTGTAGTGGAAGTATAGAATATCAAGAACCAATATATAATTCTAGCAGTTGTTATAATATATATAATTCTAATGAAATAGCTGGTGGAACTATGAACTATCCTTTTGTAGATCCAGACACTCCTAATGAATATGGTTTTATTTGTGATACGATGAGTGCGTATAATTATCAATGTAATGTACATACCAATACTCATGGTACAGTTAGATTGAGAAGAGGGTCTTGTTCTAATCCTGGAACTCTTATACATACTGGTTGGGATGATGTTAGAGATGCGTATGTTCACTAAATTTTGTGATTTCTAAAAGATTTTTAGTAGTAGTTTTAGTATTATTCAGTGCTGTAGTTGTCTTATTACCTAGACTTACTACTCTTAATTTTGATGATTCTTTTTATAAGTACCCAATTCATACTAATGAATGGCATAGCTTTTCTATTGCTAGTACATTAAGTGAAAATTTATTAGAACCTTATACTCCTTATTATCCTTATGAAGAACCAGAAAGATTTTTAGACGGTAGTCCACTGTATCACTTAATAATCTATGGATTCCAAAGTTTAGGATTTGGGGTAAATAGTTTTTATTTATTAACTATTTTTCAGACTGTATTTTTAGCTGTTATATTTTTTCTATTTTTGTCTAAAATACTAGATCCTTTATCTGGATTTTTAGCTACAATTTTTGCCTTATCTCTAGAGAGTAGCCTTAGGTGGTTTGGGGTAATATTTTTCTCTCCTTTTGTTTTATCTTTTGCTTTTCTTATCTTTTGCTTATATCTGCTTCATAAACATGAAAAGATAAATATTTTATTTATCTTAAGTGCTTTAGCGATGATATTAACTTACCCACCATTTATTATTCCTCTTGGTATTTACTTAGCTGGTTATTATTTTTTTATTACAAAAAAGATAAGCTTACTAATTACGCCTTTAATTTTTGGAGTTGCAACTCTTTTAATGGGCTGGTTTGCTTTAGAAGGTAATTTAAATTTATTAGTAGAAAGATTTGTTTATTTTGATTACTTAACTGGGTCAGAGCCAATTAATTTAGTTGGTTATTTGGGATTACCCTTAGCTCTATTTGGTCTTTATGGTTTTTATAAGTTAATGAAAAGAAAGGATTTATTGCCTTTTAATTTTGTATTTCTATTCTTTTTTATGAATATGTTATTGGCTATTTGGCCTGGATATGTTTTTGGATTTCATTATGTAAGATCTTTTTATCTAGGAAGTCTTCTTTTTATGGTTTATTCTGGATTTGGATTTTATTTCTTATTCAAAAAAGTAGTTGAAAGAAATTCAAAAATTTTTCATGGATTTATTAAAATTGCTACAATATTTTTAGTTTTATCTATTATTTTTTCTCATTTAAATACTCAGATTAGAACCGGCTCAGGTGATTTAATGTTTAATAATTTTTTGAATAAAGAAAGTTTTAGAATATTAAATTATTTAGATCATTTTAAGGATAAAAATGTATCTATTGTTCATTCTCCTAGTTTAGGAGCTGCTATAACCCCTATGACAGGCATTAAGGTAACTGCATTACCTGAAGGACTAGTTGGCGGACTAATGAATCGTTATTACGAGGTTAATGAATCTGAAGATTGTAAAAAAATTGAAAATATAATTAAGGAAGAAAATTATGTAATTCTATGGTTGGCAAATCAAAAGTCGTGTGATTTTCTTAATGAATTGATAAACAATGACACTTGGGCGTTGTATGAATATATCTTTGATAAGGGATGATATTAGTAATTTATTTTTTATAAATAATATTTAATCTTTCTGATATTTTTTTTGAAATAGCTTTAGGAGAAAGAAGAGAATTAATAGTTTTTATCGCATTTTCTGATACATTTTTAATTTGTTTTGGATTTTCATATAAATACTTCATATATTTAGATAATTTGTTAATATTAATATCTGCCCAAGCATTTCCTTTTTTGTAAGGACCATAATCTTTTTTTAGTTCTATGAGTTTATAATCAACGGGAAAACTATTATCTTCATTCATAAAATCAGTATTTCCTGAATAATTTGTTGCTATAACTGGTTTTCCTAAGCTCATAGCTTCAGCAATAGTTAATCCAAATCCTTCTGATCGGTGAGGGGATACATATGCGTTACAGATATTTATTAGTGATAATATTTCTTTTCTTGTTAGGTATTTATCTATTATTTCTATATTTTTATTTTGTTCAGTCTCGTTTTTTATTTTTTTAAAATTTTCCTGATCTGATTGACTATTTGAACATTTAATTATTAATTTAACACTTTCATTATTTTCAAAAGATTTTTTAAAAGCATTAACTAAAGCTAAAGGATTTTTTCTTTCAAAGTGACTGTAGAAATCAAAGATATATAAGAATACAAATTTATCATTACTGATAGAGAAGTATTTTCTGTTAAAAAATGATCTCTTTATATTAATTGAGTGAGGAATGATTGTAATAGGTTTTTTGGTATGTTTTTCAAAAGCATTTTTAACAAAGCTAGAAGGAACCCATATTTCATCAACTATATTTATAAGAGGTATCCATTTCTTTGGTATATCTTCTAATTCCCAAGCCCAATAGGCGATATTATATTTATCTTTTGTATATAAATTACTACGATTCCTTAATACATTTTTAAAGGTATCACCATTAATAACAATGATATTGATAGGGTAGGGGTTATAATTTTTAAATTCTTTATTATATTTTGTATCATCTCTTTCTGATGGGCTAGTTGTTTCATTGTTTAAAGCATAAGGAATATTAGCTTCTTTTACTGCTCTTATAAGAGATCTAGCAGCTTCACCAACTCCGCTTTGAGCATCAATATAGCCTAGTATGTTTACACCAAAAGTATTTTTTGGCGTATGAAAAATAGATATTATTTTTGAATAAAGATAATTAAAAGATAATTTGTTTTTTATTGAAGATAAGAAATTATGAAGTGGTGTTTCATCTTGTTCTAAAAGTTCAAATATTTTTTTATCTTTTACAACCCTTTTATTCTGTATTTTATTTCTTAAATATAAAGTTTTCGGTAGATTAATTAAGTTCCAATAAATAGCTTGTAAGGGTACTGTTATATATTTTATTCGTTGCCACAAACTTATTTTTTTTGGAAGATTATATTGAAAAAATAAGTAATCAAGAGTGAATAATAAGTAACCAATAAATATTTTAGATATTTGAGGTAAAAGATTTTTTAATTGGTAATTTTTTAAAGCACTTGTTAGACAATTTCTCTTTGTGAGATAAGTTAATTTTCTATTTCCTTGTTTCCAACTTTTACTTTTGTGATGATAAACAAAAGCATCTTTTTCAAAAAATATTTTGTATCCGTATAGATTAGCTCTCCAGCTCCAATCAACATCCTCATAATATGCATAGAATCTTTCATCTAATAATTCAATATCTTTAATAGCTTTTATATCCATTAAGCAAGCCCCAAAACAGGCACCAAAGACTTGTTGGCTATCTTGGTACCCACTATCTTTATCTTTAAATATGTTTATATCGTAACCATCTCCATTCCAGTCAATTGTTCCGCCTTGGCTGTTTATAGTATTTCGATTACTATAAAAGAACATGTTTGATGTAACAGCAGCAGTATTCTTTTCTTTTTTAATTTTCTTCGTAAGTGATTGTAACCATTCTTTTTCAACGATAGTATCATTATTAAGTAGAGCAATATAATGTGGAGAGTATTGAGATAGAGTATATTTAATACCTTTATTTACTGCTTTTGCAAAACCTTGGTTTTTATCAAGAGTAAAGGTGTCAACATTATTAAAATTATTATTAATTTTTTTTTCTATCTGATCTTCAGAACCATCATTTATAACAATAATTTTGAAATTATTATATGTTTGTTTCTGTAAAGATTGTAAACACGCTTCTAATACATCCCATTCATTAAATGTTGGGATTAATATAATAGTTTCATATTGCTTATTTTTTGTTTGCATAATAATTTACTACATCTTCTGGATTACCTATTTTAGTTATTTTACCGTCCTCAAGAAGAATAACTCTGTCGCAAAAGTTTTTTATTGTACGTAAGCTATGACTAGAAAAAAGAACAGTTTTATTTTTTTCTTTATATTCTTGGAAAACAGAAATACATTTTGGCCGAAAATCTTTATCGCCAACTGCAAATATTTCATCAACTATTAATATTTCAGGGTCGGTTTGAATCATCATTGAGAAAGCTAGTCTAGCTTGCATACCAGAGGAGTAGTGTTTTAATTTCGTATCCTCAAATCTTTTTACACCAGCAAAATCCAATATGTGTGATAATTTTTCGTTTACTTCTTTTCGAGTTAATCCTAAAACAGCGCCATATATATATAGATTTTCTTTTGCTGTTAGTTCATGGTGAAATCCTATTCCTAAACTAAGGAAAGGAGCAACTTTACCATCAATTTCAACCTTTCCCTCTGTCGGAGGGATAATGCCTGATATTATTTTTAATAAAGTTGTTTTTCCGCTTCCATTTTTACCAATTAAGCCAATAATTTCTCCTTTTTTTATTTCAAAAGAAATATCTTTTAAGGCATAAAATTCTTCCCAATCTATTTGGCTTTTTATGTAACCAAGCATCATTTCAAAGAAAGTGTTTTTTCTTTCGTGAGGTATATTATATTTTTTACTTAAATTATTAATTTTGATCATAATTCTTCTACTAATTTTCTACTATATTTTTTAAAAACCAATAATCCAATAATAAAGATACTAAGTATAATAACAGTAGTTATTAAAAGTTGTTTTACTTCTGGTACGAATCCATAAATGATTGAATTTCGGGCATCAACAATAAGTCGGGTTACAGGATTTAATAAATATATATCTGAATATTTATCTGGCACAGCAGTATATTGATATACGATAGGAGTTGCCCAGAAAAGCATTTGAAGAAATACATCCCATATATGTTCAAAGTCTTTAAATTTCATATGTAGAGGAGCAACCAGAAAAGATGTTCCAAGTATTAATAATACTAAAAGAATAATAAAGACCGGTAATAATAATACGCTAATTGAAAGTGACAGACCAAAATAAAAGAAAAGTATAAAAAATATTATTAATGTAATAATAAATGTCCAAAATGAATGAATAATAGTACTTATAACCACAATAAAAGGAGAGAGATTTATTTTTTGAAGTATACTTTTTTTACTTGTAATACTCATAAGGCTTGCTTTTGTGCCGTCAGCAAAAAAGTTCCATATAGTAATACCTAAAAGAAGAAATATATGATAGTTATTTATACCTGACTTTAAAAAGCTATTAAAAACCATATATAAAATAAGAAGCATTAAAAATGGTTTTAAAAAACTCCAAAATAATCCTAATACAGAACCGTAATATTTTAGTTTAAAATCGGCCCAGCTTAATTCTTTTATTAAATTATAATAATAAGATAAGTTTTTCATCTAAAAATTTTATTATAAAGATAATGCATTTTTTCAGTGTATTTATGGATCATATTTTTTTCCAAGTACATTTTACTATATATCTTTATAGGTAAAGACACTTCATTAAAAAGCAGAGCATAATCTGGAATTAACGATAGTATAATATTTTGAATTTTTGAACTAGACTTTTTTAATTCTTTTATTATTTTTTCAGGTATTGGGACACCAAGATTATCTTTAGCTATTTTAAAGTAGAACAATACTTGAGAACCACTATTCGTTTCTTTTGATTTTTCTAATATGTAATTCCACTCTAATTCTTTTTTATTTTTTATCTTATATGGTAGGTCAATAAGATATTTTAAAAAACCTTGAAAATGTTCTGGTTTATTATGCTTAGAAAGATTAAAAACAAAATGACATGCATCTAATATTATCGAGTCTTCTAATTTTAGAGAGCAGAGGTAGTCATCTATTTTTTCTTTATTTAAGTCTAGTTTTTTTATTCTAAAAGGGAGGTATTCTGGAAAAATTTCAAAATGTATATCAACAAAAGAAGTGTTTTTATAATTATAATGAAAAACTTTTTCTTTTTGATTTAATATCTCTTTTATTTTAGTAGCTCTATTTAGGCTTTTGCTTAAATCCTTTAAGATAAATTTTGAATAATTTTCTATCTCTTTTATTTCACCGGAATGATTCACTAGATCACTTAATATCTCTATTCTGTTTTTTATATCAAATATAGTTTCTTTTATAATTTTATTATGTCTTCCTTTCAGTATTTTTAATAAATTAGCTTCTTTTAATACAATTTCTTTTTTAGACACAATATCTTCTTTAGTTTCTTTATTAGATATTATATTTTTCTCTATATTTTCTAATTCTTTTCTTATTTCCTTTTCTTCTTTTGTTATGTAGAAATTATTAAGGGATAGTATTTTTTTATAAAGTTGTTCTATTTGATTTAATTCCTTTTTGCTTTTTTCCAGGTTGTTTTTTAGTATATCTATCTCTTTTTTTATATTTTTATTTTTTATTGAAAAAGTATTGGCTTCTTCTATAATCCAACTTAACTCTTCTTTTAATTCTTTATATTTTTCTATATTTCTATTTGCTTCTGCTGCTAATTTTAATATCTTTTGATTTTTTTCTATATCAATACCATCAAGATAGAAATTATTTTTTCGCATATATTTATCTAATATATGTATATGTTCTGGGTCTACAATAATATCTATATCACAGCTATACCTTGTTCCTTGTTTATATTCATTAAAGAATTTATATGTATTTTCTTTAATTAAAGTTTTTGGTATAGGTATATTTTTAATTACATTAAAAGCTTCTTTTAAATCTTGATCTGACTCTTTCATTAAAGAAAAATATTTTTTTAATTTATTTAATATTTTTTTATCTATTTCCTTACTATCTTTAAGAGCGGTATATATAATCCCTGCTGTAGATGTTTCTTTAACTAAATTTAAAAAAACATTTTGTCTTTCTATAGGTTTTAGCTTTTTAGATTTATATCCAAAGAAGCTTTTTATTGTTTCTATTATGTATTTTTTTGAATTTTTATTGTTCATGGTTATGTGTATAAAAATAATTTAGTATAAAGATAAGTCCAAAAATCTCTTTTATCTTGAAATAACTTTGATTTATCTATTAAGTTAATTATAAACAATTGTGTTTCTTCAGCATTATCTTTTAGTTGTAATAGAATTTTCTCGGGTATATTTATGTTTAATAACTCTTTTCCTAACCTTAGATAGCTAAAAGCTTGTGTTGATAAATTATTTTTCTTTGCTATTTTTATTAACTTATCCCAATCTATTTCTTCTTCTAAGCTTATATTATAAGCTAAGTCCACTAATCTTTTTAAGTGGCAGTTAAAAGTATTGTGAGCATTATCAAAAGTTTTATTATATTTTAGGTGTGTAAAAAAATGTTCAGCATCATAAATAATTCTAATTTCAGGTTTTATCAATCCTATAGAATTATCAAATATTGATTTTTCCCACAAGTCATCAAAATTAAGGTGACTTTTTGGATAATTGTAGTTATTAGGATAAAAATGAACTTCTAATAATGACTCACATATATTGTTTTTTATAAGTGAATACTCAAAATTTCTATACCCTTCATTTACTCCTTTAATTATTTGCTCATTTCTTGCAAGATTTTTTCCTTTTCCTTTTTTATTAAATTTTATATTGCCATCTCTATAAAATAAGATTGTATTTTCAAAATTAAAATCAACATATCTTAAGCCAAAATTATTACTTATTAGTATGTTATTTAATTTAAATAGATCAGATTTTTTAATAAGTATATCTAAATCACTTGAATATCTTGTTCCTTTTTTGTAGTTTGTTTTTATTTTATAATTGTGTTCTTTTAAAATTAATATAGGCATTTCATTTTTTTTTGCAATATTTTGAATTATTTTTAACATGTGTAAATTCTTCTCATCCTGTGGTTTTTGTAGTTTTTCAAAATAATTAAACATTTCATTATATAGCCAAGTATTTTTAAATTCATCATATTCTTTTAAAGCAAGATAAGCATAACCTATAGTTGAATTATTTTTAGTCAAAGAGAAAAAACTTTGGTCTTTTAAAATATTTTTATTAAACACAGGCTTTTCTCCTGTTTTAAAGAAATATTTAATAATAGAAAGTAAGAAATCTAGGTTTTCTTTTTTTCTTTTAAATTTTAAAGGTTGTAGCTTCATTAAAATTTTTTAATTATTTTATTCATATGTTCCATAAACTTTTCCTTGGAAAAATTCCTAGATTTATCTATGCAATTTTCTTTATAATTTTCTAAATTAAGAGAAACTTCTTTAATTGCTTTTGCTAAAGAATGGCTTGTAGGATCTGTTAAGATGCCTGTTTTTATATCTACGGTTTCTTTGTAACCTCCTTCATTAACAGCAACAACTGGTTTTCCTGATGCCATCGCTTCTACAGGAGTTATGCCAAAAAATTCATTTTTTGCTGTAGCAATGAATCCTTTGCAATTTGCATATAGATTAATAAGCTCTTTTCCGTTTTTTTCTCCTAGAAATGTAATATTTTTAGGAGATAATTGTTTTATTTTCGAAAAGTAATTCATTGTATTAATATCTGACTTAGGCGACCCTACTATCATAAGTTTTTCATTAGGTATTTCTGAAAAAGTTTTAATTTGAAGATCTATTCTTTTGTAATAATCAAGACGATTTACTGAAAGCCAGTAGTCACCAAATTTTTTAAACTGAAATTTATCAATTTCTACAGGAGGATAAATTAAAATAGAATCTTTTTTAAAGTATCTAGTTATTTGTCTTTGCGTTTTATTAGAATTAGCTATTATAAAGTTAATTTTATTCGTATATTTATTTATTTCTTTTAATAGTTTTTCTGAATAATTATTTGATATTTCTGGTACAGAATTTACATACCAAATCACAGGTTGTTTTTTGTTTACTGAAGATATTGACCATTCGCTTGTTATTATTAAGAGATCATAATTATTAAATTTATTTTTTTTAAATAAATTTAACGCTTGTTGCTGCCTTTTAGGCCATTTTTTAGAAACATTACCTAAAGATTTTATATTTATAGACTCAAACCCAAAATTGCTTATATCTTTTTGATTAAAGTTTGTTGTTATAAGATCAGCTTTAAGTTCTTTTGCTAGCGTCAAAGCTACTTTTTCTGCACCACCAAGCTGATCTAAAAAGCTATGTAGAACTGCTATTTTCATCTTATACTATATAATATAAGTAATTAGAGTTAATTTCTATTACATGAATAAATTAAAATAGAATCTTTTTTAAAGTATCTAGTTATTTGTCTTTGCGTTTTATTAGAATTAGCTATTATAAAGTTAATTTTATTCGTATATTTATTTATTTCTTTTAATAGTTTTTCTGAATAATTATTTGATATTTCTGGTACAGAATTTACATACCAAATCACAGGTTGTTTTTTGTTTACTGAAGATATTGACCATTCGCTTGTTATTATTAAGAGATCATAATTATTAAATTTATTTTTTTTAAATAAATTTAACGCTTGTTGCTGCCTTTTAGGCCATTTTTTAGAAACATTACCTAAAGATTTTATATTTATAGACTCAAACCCAAAATTGCTTATATCTTTTTGATTAAAGTTTGTTGTTATAAGATCAGCTTTAAGTTCTTTTGCTAGCGTCAAAGCTACTTTTTCTGCACCACCAAGCTGATCTAAAAAGCTATGTAGAACTGCTATTTTCATCTTATACTATATAATATAAGTAATTAGAGTTAATTTCTATTACATGAATAAATTAAATATAAAAAAACCTAATTTTTTTATTGTAGGCGCTCCAAGAACAGGAACTACATCTTTATCTATTTATTTAAGAGATCATCCTGATATATTTTTTTCTATTCCTAAAGAGCCTCATTATTTTTCTCATGATCTTGGAAATTTTAGAAAAATAACTAAAGAAGAAGATTATTTAAATATTTTTCAAGGAGCAGAAAATTATAAAGCTGTTGGAGAAGGATCAACTTGGTATCTTTTTTCTGAAGATGCTATCCAAAGAATCTTAGCTTTTAATCCAGAGGCTAAATTTATCGTTATGGTTAGAAACCCCATAGATATATTTCATTCTAGGTTTTATTTGTCTCGTTACTTTTTTGATGAAACGGCAAAATCACCAGAAAAAGCTTGGAGGCTTAGAGATGATCGTAAAAAAGGAAAAAATGTACCTTTAATATGTAGCTCTCCAAAGCTTTTATATCATGGAGAGGTATCAAAATTAGGGAAACAACTAGAACATCTTTATCATTTTGTAGAAAAAGATAAAGTGAAAGTTATAGTTTTTGATGATTTTATTAAGGATACTCAAAAAGTTTATAAGGAAGTTTTAAATTTTTTAAATTTAAAATATGACGGTAGAACTAATTTTCCTGTTTATAATTCAAGATATACATTTAAATATAGGTTAGTTTCTCTTTTAGCTATATTTTTACATAAATATATAAACTTTTCCGACAAACTTTTTAAATGGAATATAAAGAAAGTTAAAAAAGAACCATTAAATGAAGATTTAGAAAATGAGCTTAAAGATTATTTCAAAGAGGACGTAAAAAAACTTTCTAGTTTATTAGGTAGAGATTTAACCTATTGGGTTGATTAATGTATTTTCTGTTTCTTTTGCTGATACATTCCAATCATGTTTTTTAGCCCATTCTTTACAATTATTTTCCTTTTTTTTTAATTTTTCTTTATTTAACCAATTAATAATAGTGTTAGATAATTTTTCGATATCAGTACAATCAACAAGTATTCCGGTTTTATTATGCTTTATTGATTCTTTTAGTCCCTGCACATTATTTCCAATAACAAACGTTCCACTAGCATTTGCTTCAATAACGCTAATTCCATACCCTTCAATTCTTGATGGAACTACATACAACCAACAAGATTCAAATAATTCTTTTTTCTTTTTTTCGCTAACATATCCTAGAAATTCTACATTGTTATTCTTATACTCATCCTTTAAAGATTTTAAAGGATGATTTGTTTTTGCGAATAAGAATTCGCCTCCTGCTATTAGGTACCGAATATTAGGTACTTTTTCTTCTACCTTTTTTAATAAGGAGCTAGGCCTTTCTTCTTCTATAAAACTTGGATCATCAGAAAATATTAAATATAAATCTATATCGTTAAAAGGAGGCAGAGAAGTGCCCCTACTATAAGAACCAGTAATTAATATTTTATAGTCTTTACTTAATTCTTGTTTAATTCTTTTATATTTTTTAAATAAGTAATCTTTCTCACTTATTTTAGGTGTTTTGTTTATATATTTTTTAAGTAAATTTTCTATCTCCATATTTATTAGATTATTAGTTTTTCTGTTTCTAATGCAGCTTTATCCCAGTCATGTTTTTTAGCCCATTTTTTACAGTTCTCCTCCTTTTCTTTTAATTTATTTTTATCTAACCAGTTTATAATGGTTTTTGCGAATATTTTAGTATTATAACAATCTATTAATTGACCAGTTTTTTTATCTTTTATGGATTCGTTTAATCCTTTTACTTTATTGCCTATAACAAATGTTCCGGTAGAATTTGCTTCGAGCACGCTAATTCCGTAACCTTCAATTATTGATGGAGCTACGTATAGCCAGCAACTTTCTAGTAGTTGCTTTTTCTTTTCTTCAGTAACGTAACCTAGAAACTGTATATTTTTATATTTTTCTTTTAGCTTCTCTAAAGAAAATCCTTTTCTTTTAAATTTAAATTCTTCACCGGCAACAATATAATTAACATTTGAAACCCTTTTTATCACCAATGGATAAGTTTTTAGAAAAAGATCTATCCCTTTTCTTTTTTCTAATCTTCCTAAAAAAAGAACAGTAGGGTTTTTGTTGTATTTTTTATCACTAAATAATTTTTTACTTGTTCCGTTCAGTATTTTTGTTACATCTTTAAAATTTTTCTTTTCTAATTCATCTTTCATCCATTCACTAACCACAATCACCTTTTGTTTTTTGTAAGTGAATAAAAAAGATATTTCTGCTAAATAACCAATAAGAGCAAAGATAAGTCTTTGTGATTTGAAAAAATCCCTTTTATTTAAATGATGAATAATAACTACTTTTTCCTGACTAGGGCAGAGAATTGGAGTAAAAAATGGAAGTACACTTATATCTTCATATAAAACATCTGGTTTTATTTTTTTTAGATATTTTCTAATTAATAAAACTATAAGAAAATGAATTCTTATAGTATTTTCTGAATCAGTTTTTCCCAATCTTATAATATTAATATTTTCATAAGTCTCTTTTCTTTTTGCTCCTGGGAACATAGCAGTTAAAAGATATACTTTGTGATTTTTTCCAATGCGAGAAAAAATATCTTTTAACCTCACTTCGGCTCCTCCTGCTTTTGGATGAAGCGGACAGTATTTATTTATAACTAGAATTTTTTTCATAATAGCATCTGAATAAAAGTTATCCCCAGAAATTTATGCCCTCGGGAGGCATAAATTTCTGGGGATAACTATTCTATTGATAGTTGAGAAAGATAAATAGAGTTAAATATTACTTGAATACCTGTTATTACAGATACAAGTAATAATTCAAAGTAAATATCACCAAAGCCTAATATTTTCATAATAAGAGGTACGCCAAGCAACAACAACCCAAGAATAAATGCATGTTTCAATTGGAAAATTGAATAAAATTTATTTAAAAACTTATTTTCTTGATTAAATTTTGTGTATAAATATGTTTTAGAAAATAATCCCAAAAAGATTATCTGAATACCTAATATGGGGAATATTATCTGCATAGTTGCTGAATTTAAAAATCCTTCAAAATTATCTCCAAATATAATACTAATCAAACCAAGTAAAGTTATAATTCCTCCTAGGATTGCATACAGATAAAAATGTGTTTTTAAAATAATATATTTAATATGAGCAAAACCATCTCTGTAAGGTCTTAATTTAGAGTCACCACCTCGTTGTCTATAAGATATCGGAATTTCAGTCATAGATAAATTTTGTTTAGAGGCCTGAATAATCATTTCGCTAGCAAATTCCATACCGTTTGTAGCGAGATTAAGATTGTGAAATGTTTTTGTTTTTAAAGCTCTAAAACCTGACTGACTATCAGTTATACCTATACCAAATAAGAGTTTTAAAAATGTATTAATAATAGGTGTCCCTATAAATCTGTGTGTTAATGGCATTGCACCTTTTTCTATTGCACCTTTTAATCTATTTCCAAAAACAATGTCATTATTTTCTAATAGTTTTGTTAATTTTGGAAACTCTGTAAAATCATATGTTCCATCAGGGTCAGCAAATATGACAATGTCTTTTGTTGCGTGGTTTGCACCTTCTCGAATTGCAAAGCCATATCCTTCTGTGTCATGTTTTATTAGGACAACTCCTTCATCTTTAGCGATTTTATCAGATCCATCCCATGAAGAATCAGATACAATAATCTCATAATCATCTACACCTGCTTTATCGCATGTTTTTTTAATATCTTTTATAACCGTTCGAAGTGATTCTTTTTCATTTCTACAAGGCAATATGAAGGAAATACTATTCATATTTTTATTATATCATCTATATTGTGATATAATTAGGTTAATTAGATAAGAAAAGGTCGCTTTATAAGCTTATTTTAAATTTTATGAGTAAACAAAATATTATTACGTTACTAGTGGCAGTTTTAGTTATAGCAGGTCTAATTGTATTTATTAGTTATAATCAAAATGATGTTAACATCAATAATCAAGAAGTAGATGAGGAAGAAGTTTCTCAAGATCAAGATGAAAATGAAGAGAATGAATTTTTTGAGGAAAGCGAAGAAGAATCTGATACAAGAAGTTTACCTTCTGCAGTGTTTAACACTATGGGAACAATAATTTCAGTTGGCAGTGATTTTATTATGGTAAATTCTGATGCTTCTCATATGGAAGAAGGAAATGAGATTGAGATTACTGTTAATATAGTTGATTCTACTAATATATTAGATGCTGAGAATAATAGCATATCTCTTTCTGATTTAAATGAGGGTGATAGAGTGTCTATTGAGGGAGCAGATAATATTAAAAACATTACAGAGTTTGATGGTTCTAATATTAAGTTAGCAGAGTAGTTAAAAATAACGTGCCGGTGTTTAGTTCCTCCATTGGGGAACTAAACTTTTGGGCGTTTTTAATTTAATATTTTTGTATGGATAAAATTGTATTTGATATAGAAACTAAAAACTCTTTTCTTGATGTTGGAGGAAAGCAGAATTTTAAAGATTTAGAAATATCTGTCGTAGGGACATATTCGTATGAAAACGATAGTTATAGAGTATTTAATGAAAACGAATTAGAAGAATTAGGAGAATTTTTCAAAAAGGCAAATCCACTGATAGGCTTTAATAGTAAGTACTTTGATGTGCCTGTTTTAAATAAATATTTAAGTTTTGATTTAACTGCTGTCCCTCATTATGACATCTTTGAAGAAATAAGAAGTGCTGAAGGTATATGGGTAAAATTAGATGAAGTAGGAAAAACTAACCTTGGTATTGAAAAAACAAGTGATGGAATGGAAGCTATAAAAATGTATCAGAGAGGGGACATGGAAAAACTAAAAGAGTATTGTTTACAGGATGTAAAAATTACTAAAAAAATTTTTGATTTGATTGTTGATAAGGGTTATTTGTGGGTTCCTCAGAAAAAATCAGATGATATAAAGAAAGTGGATTTAAAGTTCGAAAAATCTAATAATCAAAAAAGTTTGTTATAATAAAGATATAAGCTTTCAGAATTATGAAAAAAAACACAAAAGAAAAACTAAAAAAAGTTGTTGTTGGGTTTGTTGTAGCTATTATGGTGCTTTTACTTGTTTTGATGTATGCACCAGGATTGTTTTTATAAATCTTTATTGAGGAAATAAATTTAATAAACTAGTGCCGGTCATTTCATCCGGCATTTTTATGTTCATTATATCTAATATTGTTGGTGCAACATCAGCTAAAACTCCCACATTTTGTAATCTACCAGAATTTATATTTTGTTTTTTAAAGTCATTACCAATTAAATATATTGGCACTGGGTTGGAGTTATGCTTTGTTTCTACTTCTCCAGTTTTTAAGTCAAAAACACTTTCTGCATTTCCATGATCTGAAGTTATTAACAAAACATGGTTATTACTCAAAACTTCTTTTATTATCCTGTCTAGTTGCTTGTCTATTACTTCTACAGCTTCTTTAGTGGCTTTGTAGTTGCCTGTATGAGCTATTACATCAGGATTTGCATAGTTTACCGCTATAAAATCAAAAGTCCCTTCTTTCAGCGATGCTACAACTCTTTCTGTTAAGGCATTTGCTCTCATAGATGGGCTTTCTTCTGGTCTTGCTATTTTTTCTGATGGAATTAAAACTCTAAATTCATTAGGAAAGGGATCTTCTTTTAGTCCATTTAAAAAGTAAGTTATATGAGCCCATTTCATTGATTCAGCTACTCTTAATTGTGTTCTATTGTTATTAGCTAAAACTTCTCCTAAAGTGTTTTTTACTTTTTCTTTTTCAAAAACTACTTTTGTTGGATATTTATCAAAATAACTAGTCATTGTAGCGACTAAAAGATTTCTTTTTTTATCTACTGAAAATTGAGAGAAATCTGGATTAAGAAAAGGTTCGGCAATTTGTCTTATTCTGTCTTCTCGAAAGTTAAAAAATATTACAGAATCATTGTCTTTTATGGCACCATCTTTATTTATAATAAATGGTTCTATGTATTCATCATTTAATTTTTTTTCATAAGTTTTTTTTATCTCTGTTTCTAAATCACTCTCATTTCCATTACCAAAAAACGTTTCATAAACTTTTTTTGTGTTTTCCCATTTCCCATCTCTGTCCATGGCCCAGTACCTGCCAGATATGGTGGATATTTTTCCTATGCCTATTTCTTTCATTGAATTTTTTAGTTTTTCTATGAATTTTTCAGCTGATTTGGGTGGAGCATCTCTTCCGTCTGTGAATAAATGAAGGTAAAGATCTTTAATATCTTCATTTTTTGCCATTTGTAAGAGAGCATTTAAGTGATCTATAGAAGCATGAACATTTCCATCACTTAATAGACCAATTAAATGACAAGATGAGCTATTCTCTTTTGAGTGATTAAAGGCTGATTTAAGTGTTTCGTTTTCAAAAAAATCACCAGATTTTATTGAATCTGAAATTTTTAGATAATGCTGGTAAAGAGTTCTTCCGGCTCCTATTGTTAAGTGACCAACTTCACTATTACCCTCTTCTTCCCATGGGAGACCAACTGTTATACCACCAGATTTTAAAGTTCCAGAAGGAAAATTATTTTCTATATATTTAATTGTTTTTGGATTTAAACTGTATATAGGGTTACTGTCATCCTTTGGGCCTATGCCCCAACCATCTAAGATGCATAGTATTACTGTTTGTTTCATATAAACTTAGTATACAGTATCAAAGTTTCGGTGTTTAGGTCCCCCAATGAGGGAACTAAACATTTGTTCTTATAGAAAAATTGAATTATTATGATAATAAGATGATAAAAATGTCGAGTAAAATTTTATCTTTAAATAATTATGATTACAGAAATTACACCCTTAATGGGAGGATTATTATTGGCACTAGGAATACTTATAGGCTATTCAGTCAGGCGCTTTTTAGCGGCTTCAAGAAGGGAGTCTCTAGAGAAAAAAGTAAAAGTTGAGCTAGAAGAAGCAAAAACAGAAGCAAAAGATATTATCCTTAAAGCAAAGGATAAGGCTTCTACTATTCTTTCTGAGATTCAATCAGAAGAAAAAGAAAGAAAGAGAGAATTAAGAAAACTAGAGGAAAGACTTCATGAAAGAGAGGACGATTTAAAAGAAGAAAAAAAAGGAATAGATAGTAAAATTAATGATTATGAAGAAAAGAAAGAGGAGGTAGAAAAAGAAAAAGAAGAGATTAATAAAAGAAATCAAAAAATCTTAGAAGAACTTGAGAAAATTTCAGGTTTAACCAGGGAGGATGCAAAGAAAAAGCTTTTTAATGAGTTAGAAGTAGAATACAAAGAAGACTTAGCTAGAAAAATAATTGACTTTGAAAAAGATAAGAAAGAAAAATTAGAGAAGAAGGGGTTAGATATAATTACTTCTTCAATTCAGAGGTATGTTAGGGACAATATAAATGACATAACAACTTCTACTGTCTCTTTACCAAATGATGATTTAAAAGGAAAAATTATTGGTAGAGAAGGTAGAAACATAAGAGCTTTTGAGAAACTTACAGGTGTAGAAGTTATTGTTGATGATGCGCCTGAAAGTATAACTCTTTCTTCCTTTGATCCTTATAGAAGAGAGTTAGCAAAAATTGCATTAGAGAAATTAATCAAGGATGGAAGAATTCAACCTGCTAAAATAGAAGAAAAGGTAGAAGAGGCCAGAGAAGAATTAGAAGAACATGTTACAAAAGTAGGAGAAGAAGCTGCTTATGATGTTGGTATTTTAGACTTACCAAAAGAAATAATTCATCTTATGGGAAGATTAAAATTTAGAACTAGTTATGGTCAAAATGTTTTGGATCATTCTATTGAAATGACTCATATTGCTGGGATGATAGCAGCTGAATTAGGTGTTGATGTTGAAACAACTAAAAAAGGTGCTTTTGTTCATGACATTGGAAAAGCAATAGATCATGATATTGAAGGTACTCATGTTGAAATAGGTAGAAAACTACTGAAGAAATATGGAATAAAAGATGAAGTTATAAAAGCTATGGAATCTCATCATGATGAATTTCCTTATTCATCACCAGCTTCTTACATTGTAGCTGCTGCTGATGCGATTTCTGCTGCTAGACCAGGAGCTAGAAGAGACACATTAGAGAAGTACCTGAAAAGAATTGAAGAGATAGAAAAAGTGGCTTTAGGGTTTGAAGGTGTTCAAAAGGTTTATGCACTTTCTGCTGGAAGAGAAGTTAGAGTTTTTGCAGTACCAGAAAAAATTGATGATTTTGCTGCTTTGCAGTTAGCTAAAAAAATAGCTAATAAAATTCAATCAGATATAAACTATCCTGGAGAAGTAAAAGTTATAGTGATTAGAGAAGTGAAGGCTGTTGAATATGCTAAATAATCCACCTATAATATTTATTAAGTCGTAAATAATAAAATTAAATAATAAAATTTATGAAAAAAGGAGAATTAATTGATGCAGTTTTAGAGAGAGTCGATTTTGAAACTAAAAAACAAGCTAAAGATGCTGTTGATGCAATTTTTGATATTATCACAGAAACTTTAGCAAAAGGTGAAGATGTAGGAGTCACTGGTTTTGGAAGTTTTAGAACAACAAAAAGAGCTGCAAGAATGGGTGTTAACCCTCAAACAGGAGAAAAAATTCAAATAGCAGCAACTACTTTACCAAAGTTTAAAGCAGGTAAAGGATTAAAAGAGGCAGTTAAATAGTTGGAAGAAATTAAAAACTTAAAACCCCCCAAATGGGGGGTTTTAAAATTTCGACTTTTTACTTTTTATTTGAGCAAATCCCTCACCATGTTGCTCATTTCAATAAAGACCTGATAAGCGCTTCTCATTTCATTTAGAGATGCGATTAAATCATCTTTTATTGATAAATCTAAATTGTCCGGTATTGTTTTTCTTATTTTTTGATTGTAGAAATTTTCTTCGGCTTCAACAATTAATTTGTCACCTTTTTCTATAAATACTTTTGATTGATCCAATAAACTCCAAAGATCAGAGTTTTCATCTATAAACTCAGCTTCTTCAAGATTTTCTAGATCTGTTTCTATTCTTCCCCATCTTTTATTGGTTATATCAATAGTTTCTTTAGCTTTTTGAATTAATAGAAAGTTTCTAATTTCTTTATTTATTTTGATAAATTTTTCTTCTCTCTCTTCTTTAAATTGAAGAGCTATGTCTTTTATTACGTCTTCATTTATTCTATTTTTATTAACTTCTGTATACTCTTTAAATTTTTCATAATAATCTAAAGAATTATTAATTATTACTAAAGATTCTTCTCTCCAGATTATAAAATCTTCATTTTCTATGTCATCTTCTGCTATTAATTTTACTTTTAGGTCTTTTGCTTCGGCTATAGACAAGTTAATCGCTTTCTTAAATGTTTCTATTCTTAAGCCTAAATCTAGAGGACTCTCTTCATCCTTAGCTTCTATTAATTCGTTTACGCTTTCTCTTGTCTCTTCAACAGCTTTTTTTACTTCTTCAGTTTGTGCTGAGGCAACATTAATAGAAAATGAAAATATAGTTAGAAAAGTAATTAATATAATTTTTACTGCAAATCTTTGTTTTTTATCTTTGTTTTTCATGGATTAAAATATTATTTGATTGAGAAGTTCGCCAACTTCTTCATCTCTGTTAATTTGTTTATTTTGAATAAAGGTATTTTCTGATTCTAAAATAGAAGGGTCCAAGTGATTACTTCTAGAACTTGAAACCTCTGATAGTGCTGAAGCTATTGTCTCATTAATGTTTTGTCTATATTCTATTTCTTCTATTTGTAAGCTTTGCATTATTTCATTGTTTAATTCTTCTTGATCTAAAGAAGCTAAACTAGGATTACTTAAACTGTTAAATCCAATAAACCCAACAAGTATTACGGACAGAGCGGCTGTGAATGCTATTACTTTTGGTAAAAAGCTAAATCCTCTGTTTTCAACAGGTTTTTGAGCAAGAATTATATTTCTTGTGCTTTGTTTAAAGTCTTCATCAGGCTTAATTACTTTAAGAATTTTAAATTGTTTTAATGTTTCTTTATCCATCATGATATTGTTTCTTAATCTGTTTCTTTAGTTTTTTTAAAGCTCTGTGTTGCATTACTCTAACAGCTCCACTTGTTTTACCTGTTATTTTAGCAACTTCTTTATTAGACATTTCATCAATGAATCTCATTATTAATACATCTTGTTCATCTTCGGAGAGCCTGTTTAGTTGGTTTTTTACTAATTCTATTCTTAGTTCTGTGTCAGTTTTTTCTTCTTGGTGTTTTTCTGATGTAGAGATTTTATCTGAGACAAAATCTATATCTAAATGATCTCTGTCTTTTCTGTAATAATCTATTATGGAATTTTTAGCTATTGTGTATAACCAACTAGAGAAGGGGGTATTTTTTTGAGTTTCGTATCTGTTTATATTTTTCCAAGCTTTTAGAAAAACTTGTTGTGTTACATCTTCTGCTTCTGTTTTGTTACTAACTCTAATGAAGATATAACGGTATATTCTGTCTATATATTTATCGTATAGTTTTCCAAAGGCATTAGAATCACCCTTTTGAGCCTTTTTGACTAACTTTTTGTCCTTACTCATAATATAAAACGTTTTAAAAGCTAAATTGTTTCGTCAAGTCTTATTTTATCAGACTTTATACTGTAACGTTACAGTATAAATTTTGGTTAAACAAGAATTTTTATTCAAAATTTATCTATGTAAGGAAAATACTTTTGCATCTTACTTTGACAAACTTTATCTATAGGTTTATTTTTTAAATAAGCTCTTTTACATAACCATAATCTTAAATCAAAAATCATAAGGTAATAATCATGGAAACTTTAGCAAAGAAGGAAGACCAGGCCAAAGTTGTTAACAATACAAAGAAGAGACCTATTCTTCTTAAACTTTTGGAAAAAAGAGATGCTTCAGAAGCGTCTAAGATGTCTCGCTTAACAGCTGAGAACGAAGAGTATCCTACCAATACTCGTTGATTCAAAGAAAATTTAAACTAAAGGAGAAGTTATTTTAACTTCTCCTTTTTAATTTCCCATTTTTAGATATTTCTTCTAGTTTTGTAATATATTCCTTTACTATTTTCGATTCCATATCCCAATGGTTATTAGCATTTTTCAAGGCTTTTTTAGCGTATTTTTTAGCTTTTTCATTTTGACCTACTTCTACTAACCTAAAAGCTCCATTAACATAAACAGAAAATGGATCCTCAAGTATTTTCTCGGCTCTTAGTAGATACTTTTCACCTTCTTCAGTTTCACCTTTTTCAAATTTTATATTAGCAATTATCGGAAGTAGATTATGATTTTCATTTATTTTGTATGCTTTTTCTAGGTAATTTGATGATTCTTTAAGATATTCATCTTTTTTATTATTTTTAGACGCATGTCTAGCTTTATACCACATCAACATTCCTAATCCACCAAGACATTTTTCAAGTTTCGGATTTACCTTCAAGGCTTTTTTATATGCTTCTTCAGCTTTAGGATAAAATTTCTCCCTATCTTCATCATTTTTTGCTTTATGATCATAAGCAAATCCTAGATTATATAAAGCATCCGTGTCATTCGGATTTTTCTCTAATATTTCCTCTAAAAGTTCTATGGCTTTGTTAAAATTTTTATTTTCTATTAATTCTCTTACCTTTCTCTTTTTGCCTGTGTTCATTTGACTTTTTTACTAAATTGTTTGATTATAATTTATAGTATCATTTAAAAAGATCTTTAACAAATTTTAATATATGGAGATAATAATATGAAAGATCAAATTCTTATTTTTACTAGTGATGACGACAAAGGTGCTCATGAAGTAATTAGTTTTATAGAAAGTAAAGGCTCTGAAGTTCTTTTAGTTGACACCACTTTGCCTTTTAATTTTCCTGAAATTGGAATTATGCATTCTAATCATGAATCAAGAATTAGCTATAATTTTTCTGAGGAAAATAAAATTAAATATTTACTAAAGGAAATAAAGTCAGTATGGCTTAGAAGTATAAACTGTAATAAAAAAACACTTATTAGTGAATATGGTTTATCTGATAACGAAGCTATGTACATAATAAAAGATTACGTAGAATTTGTTTATGGAAGCCAGAACTTATTTTCTAAGGAAATATTTATCTTAAATCCTATTGATAGCGTTGTTGGTGCTTCTCGTAAGCCTTGGCAACTTTCTTTAGCAAAAAAAATAGGATTTTCTATACCAACTACTATTTTTACCAGTAGTTTTAATGAGCTAATGGAATGGGCAAGAGACAATGAAATCACCAAGATTGCTGTTAAGCCTATTATGATTGGTGGGTTTTTTCAGGAAGAAAAAGGTAAAGATTTCATATATCGAACTTTTACAAAGTCCTTTACTCTAAAAGAACTTGAAAAAGAACAGGAAAGTATTAGCTTATCGCCGGCTACCTATCAGGAATACGTAGAAAAAGAAGTAGAGCTTCGAGTTACTGTAGTAGGTAATAATGCTTTTTGTTGTGCGATTGATGGTCAAAAAACATCTAACAAGCTAGTAAATGATGATTGGAGAGCAATCAAAAACGATGATGAGATTATTTGTTCAGAGTTTAAACTTCCAGAAGAATTAAAAGATAAATGTATAAAACTTACGCATTCTTTTGGATTAAGCTTTGGATGTATAGACATCATCAAAGACAAGAAAGGAAATTTCATTTTTCTTGAAATAAATTCAAGCGGTGATTGGTTTTGGATTGGTCGTTGGTTACCTAATTTGAAATCTAGAATTTCCGAGTCTATTGCTGACCTTCTTATTAACCCTAATTAACATGGTTACAGGAGCTAGGATTAATTTCTTAGCTCCTTTTTAATAATTAAAAGTTTGAATAATGATTGTTTTTTTGGTCTAATGTTATGTAAGAATAAGATTGTGGGAGTTATACTTTGTTAGATTTCGCGGGATTAGTTTAGTGGTAGAATGACTGCCTTCCAAGCAGTAGACAGGAGTTCGATTCTCCTATCCCGCACCAAAATTAAACAATATGAAACTTACAAAAGATCAAAAGTATTTAATATATGGAATGATAGCCTTGTTGTTTCTGGCCATGCTAGTTTTTTATTTTGTTAATGAGACTGAAATTGTCCCAGAAAATATTAACGATTCTTATTTTAATATACTGACAAGTAGTCAAAGTCTTGTTTCTTTAACCAATAAAACAAATGAAAAAATAAGAGAAGTTAACGAAGTAGAAAGTTTAGGAGATATAGAAAGCGCTTTAATAGAAATAGAAGAAGCTAGAGATATAAACATTCAAGCCAAGCGGTCAGCAATAAACCTCTCATATCTTTTAGAGGAAATGACAAGAGAAATTCAAAACGTAGAATCTTCTACTCTTCAGATAAGTTTGTTAGAGGTAGTTATGATTCAATCTAGAATGGTTCAAGAGTTTATAGAATACACAAATAATGTTGAGGCATTTTTAGAAACATTAAGAAATGAATTAGTTAACCCATCTTCTAATAATAGTAATATAATAGAAAACCAAATTAACCTTTTAAATGAAAAAAGAAGCTTTATAAATTCTTTAAACCAATCTTTTCTTGTTAAGTCAGAGACTTTAGGCATAATAGAAAATAATATAAATGTTGAGTAATTTTGAGATAGGAGTTGATGAGGTTGGTAGGGGACCACTGGCTGGACCCGTTACCGTAGCGGCTGTTCTTATACCAAAAAATTTTAATTTTGGAGAGTTAATTTATAAAAATAAAAAAATATCTTTAAGAGACTCTAAAAAACACACAGAAAAACAAAGAGAAGATTGGTTTGAGTATGCAAAACAAAAAGACATTTCTTTTATTGTTTCATCTGTTTACCCAAAAACTATAGATAAAATTAATATATCTAAAGCTGTTAATTTAGCAGCAGAAAGATGTATCAAAAAAATATTTTTAAGCCATTCATTAAATAAAGATGAAGTTGATGTTTTAACTGACGGAGGAATAAGGATTGGTAATAAAAAATCTTTTATAGAGTATGAATCTATTATTAAGGGAGATACTAAAATATCCTCTATAAAAATGGCGTCTATTATAGCTAAAGTAAGTAGAGATAGAGCAATGAATAGATACGATAAAGAATTTCCAGAATATAATTTTTCAAAGCATAAAGGGTATGGAACAAAAGAACATATGAATTTATTGAAATTTCATGGTCCTTGTAGGATACATAGATTGACTTTTATATAAAAAATTATTACTTTAGGAGATATGGCAGTACCAAAACAAAGAGACTCGAAATCCA
Organism: Minisyncoccota bacterium; assembly: GCA_040880505.1. GTDB lineage: Bacteria > Patescibacteriota > Minisyncoccia > UBA6257 > GWB1-50-10 > JBBDIH01. Next base: position 20,409 of record JBBDIH010000034.1, on the reverse strand, counting down.
AAGTTGGAAAAAGAAGATCTCAAAAAAATCTAAAGAAACAAAACATTTCAGTTTGTTCAGAGTGTGGAGCTCCAAAACTTTTTCATAGAGCATGCTCTTACTGTGGTAATCACAAGGCATCTAAGAAAAAAGATTAAGTTTCATTATGGCTACTAGGCATCTTTTAAGAACAGTTGTATTTCAAACTTTTTTTGAATGGGATTTTTATGGTAAAGAACATAATTTTACCGATATTCTTGAAAGAAACATGAATGAATTTGCTAAGGGAGTTGATGAACCTGAGTTTGCTTGGAATATGGCCAAAGGAATAGTGGAGCACCTAGAAGATATAGATAAAATTATCGAAAAGGCAGCTCCTGATTGGCCAATAAACCAAATAGCTATAGTAGATAGAAATGTTCTAAGACTGGGTTTATACGAGCTTTTATACGCAAACAAAGAAGAAGTTCCACATAAGGTAGCTATAAATGAATCTGTTGAAATAGCTAAAAACTATGGTGGCATAAATTCACCTAAGTTTATAAATGGTGTTATGGGGACAATTTATAAAGAGATGCAGGAGAAATCTAATGAAGTATAATTACTTCAAGGTATAAATAAGGATTAACTTAAGTTTATCTTTATTTATGTCTCCCGAGGGCATAAATTTCTGGGGATAACTTTAAAATAATTTTATGAGTATAAATGAATTTGAAAAAAATATAGGAGTTGAGTTTAATAGTAAATTTTTAATAAAAGAGGCCTTAACTCATAGGTCTTATTTAAATGAAAATCCAAATTGGCCAGTAGATAATAATGAGCGTCTAGAATTTTTAGGTGATGCTGTTTTAGAGTTAGTGGTTACAGAATTTCTTTTTAATAAATTTAAAGACAAAGATGAAGGTAAGTTAACTAGCATAAGAGCTGCTTTAGTAAACCATAATATGCTTACTATTACTGCTAATACTATTAATTTAGATAATTACATTAAATTATCAAAGGGAGAGGCTAATGGAGTAGAAAAAGCTAAAGAAGTTATTATTGGTAATGCGGTTGAAGCAATAATCGGTGCTATTTATATTGATCAAGGTTATGAAAAAGTAAAAGAATTTATAGAAAAATTTATATTAATTAACCTAGAAACAATAATGAAGGAAGAATCTTATAGGGATCCAAAAAGTTTTCTTCAAGAGATTATTCAGGGAAATAAAAAAATAACTCCTAACTATAAAATTTTAGAGGAAGATGGACCTGATCATGAAAAGAAATTTGTCGTTGGAGTATTTTTTGGTGATAAGCTTTCTGCAAAAGGAGTTGGAACATCAAAACAAGAAGCAGAAAGAGTTGCAGCAGAAGAAGCTTTAAAGAAGATTAATAATGAGTAACTTTTTAAAAGGAATAGAATTACAAGGTTTTAAGTCTTTTGCTGGAAAGATTGATTTTAAAATAAACGATAAAGTAGTTGCAGTTGTTGGACCTAATGGTTCTGGAAAATCAAACATAATAGATGCCCTAAGATGGGCTATGGGTGAAAGAGAAGCAAAAAATCTTAGAGGGGAAGTTCTTGGTAATTTAATTTTTGCAGGAACACCTAAAAGAGGAGCTTCTAGTTTAGCTAGAGTAACTTTAAATTTTGATAATTCAAAAGGGCTTTTTCCTGTGGATTCGAATGAAATAAATTTGACTAGAAGAATAGATAAATCAGGGACAAGTCAATTCTTTGTTAATGATGAAGAGGTTAGATTAAAAGACTTAATTCCTATGCTTGCTAAAGCAAGATTAGGAGCTAGAGGTTTAACTATAATAGGACAAGGTCAAAGCGATGTTTTTGTTACTAGGTCTCCAGAAGAGAGGAGATTAATGATAGAAGAAATACTTGGACTCAAAGAATTTCGCTTAAAGAAGAAAACAGCAGAAAGAAGATTAAGAAGGAGCACTATAAATGCAGAAAAGGTAGAGGCAAAAATAGAAGAAATAAGACCTCATCTTAAATTTTTAAGAAAACAAAAAAATAAATGGGAAAAAAGAAGTGTTGTTGAAGAAAAATTAAAAGAACTTTCTGAAACTTATTTTACTTATCATTACAATCTATTTTCAGAAAAAATAGATTTATTCAAAGAAAAAATAAACAACTTAAATTCTAAAAAATCAGAGAAAGAGAAAAGAGCCAATGAACTTTCTTTAATAATTTCTAAAATTAACAAAAAAGAAAACACTATCGAAGTATTAGACAAGATAAGAAAAGAAATAGAAAAAATAAATGAGAACAAGACTAATTTAGAACGTGAATTAGCCAGACTAGAGGCAAAGATAGAATTTCAGCCGGAAGAAAAGAAAAGTGGACATTCATCTACTTATCTTTTGAATTTAATAAAATCTTTTGTAGAAGAGATAAGAAATGTTTTATCAGGTGAAGGCAACTTAAAACAACCTTTAACAGATTGGATTAATAAGTTTGATTCTTTGTTTAAAGAAGAAAAAGAAGAGAGTAAAGACAAAGTTTTTTCTAATGAAAAAAATAGAATTAGAGAAATAAACGAGAAAATAGAAAAATTAAACAATGAATTAAAGAAGCTAAGAGAGGAGGAAAATAATTTTTTAACCGGAGAGGCAGAAAAAAACAAAGAATTTAGAACTCAAGTAGAAAATTTGGAAAAAATAAAAAATGAAGTTAGGGAGTTAGAAAGATCTATTGATCATCAGATTTTAGAAAAAGAAAAAACGGACTTTAAGAAAAAAGAATTAGAGAATAAATGGACTTCATTAGGTTTTGAATTAGATGATTTACTCCATATAAAAGTAGACAATAAAGAAAATTTAAAGAATGAGAATTGGGAAAAACATGAAAACACAATAGATAAGCTTCGCTTAGAATTAAATGCTATTGGAGATATAGACAAATCTTTAATAGCTGAAGCGAATGAAATAGAGGAGAGACATGAATTTTTAAGTAGAGAATTAGAAGATCTTCAAAAGGCATCAAAAGATCTTGAAAAATTAATTAATGATTTAGAAAAGAGAATTCATAATGACTTTAAAAAAGATTTTAGTTTAGTAAATAAAGAATTTAATAATTATTTTAGATTAATGTTTGGTGGGGGTAAGGCCAGAATGAAACTTTCTATTAAAAATAAGAAAAACAAGGATAAAGACGAAATCGCTGACCTGTCTGCCGACAAGGCAGGCGCCGAAGGTTTTGGCGATTCAAAAGAAGATGAAGAATTAAAAGCTGGTGTTGACATAGAAATAAAATTACCTGGGAAGAAAATAAACAGCTTAGAGATGCTCTCTGGTGGTGAAAAAACTTTAGTTTCATTAGCTTCTCTTTTTGCTCTTATATCTGTTTCACCTCCACCCTTTTTAGTTTTAGATGAGATTGATGCAGCGTTGGATGATTCTAATGCAGCGAGATTTTCGGAATTAATAAAAGAGTTTTCACATAAAACACAGTTTATTATTGTTACTCATAACAGAGTTACAATGGAGGCTGTATCAGCGCTTTATGGTGTAACAATGGGTGATGATGGAGTTTCAAAAGTAATATCTTTAAAGTTTGAAGAAGCTGAAGAGATTATCAATGAATAAGGGTTGATTTTAAAATTAAGTTAATACATAATACTTTAACTATGGTAGCTATAAAATTAAGACCAGTAGGAAAAAAAGGACAAATATCATATAGAGTTGTAGTAACAAAAAAGCGATCTAAGCTAAAAGGACGCTTTATTGAGGATTTAGGGTGGGTAAACAGACACAATGATCAATTTGAGGTAAATAAAGAAAGAGCTAATTATTGGTTAGGCGTTGGTGCTCAACCAACTGACACTGTTCATAATTTATTAGTTTCTGCTGGAGTTATTGAAGGGAAGAAGAGGGCGGTACACTCAAAGAAAAAGAAGTCAGAAGAAGAAATAGAAGCAGAGAAGAAGGCTGAATCTGCTAAAGCTGAGAGTTCTAAAGAGTCAGAAATAGAAAAATCTAAGGAAACAGAAGAAAGTAAACCAGTAGAATCTCCTGCAGAAGACTCTACTGAAGAAGTAGTTAACGAAGAGAAAGAAGACAACGAAGAAACCGCTGATCTGTCTGCCGACAAGGCAGACGCTGAAGACTCTGGCGAGTCAAAGGAAGAGAAAGAGTAAAAATAAAAACTATTATAAAAACACGCCACAATGTGGCGTGTTTTTGTTTTTTACTAAAGAAACTGAGTCCAAATATTTATGCCCTCGGGAGGCATAAATGAGGATTAACTTAAGATTACCTTTATTTATGCCTCCCGAGGGCATAAATAAAGATTGTGACAGATTTGACAGTAATTTATTTGAGTGTTACTCTACTTTTTAGTAATTGAAAAACTTTAAATAAAAGGAGCTTGGCTATGAAAGTGATGAACCAGATGAAAGAAAAAAATATAAGAATGCTTCTGTCTTGTGGTGTTTTCGAAGAAGATATAAAAATCTGTTCAGATTTGATTGGATTTTTTTACTACTTTGAAAACATCTTAATCCCTAATACAAGCATATACGTTTGTATTAATACTGAACCCTTAATTTCTCGCATTATTGATTATTTTCCAAAAAAAAGAAATAAAGGAAAAGAAAAAATGAGATTTTTTGTTAGAGGTATATCTAGGAAACTAGAGGATTACAGAAGAAAAATATTTATTGATAACCCGAGCAACATAACAAACCAAAATCTACTAGCTGGTTTAGTTGTTAGAGAGATCAGAAAATATTTTCAAATAAAAGAGGGATTTATTCTTTCTATAGAGTTTATTAATTCTATTAAAAAAGACGTTCCAGTTTTGTTTGAAATTGCAGAAAGAATCATGGATAATTTTGATTCAAAAAGATTAAAACCAGAAGAATTGAGTAAAGAATTTGATTCAAAGTTAATTGAATCCTATTTTCTTCACAGATTGAATCTGGAAGGTTTATCACAAAATCTAATAAAGGAGGTGATCTATTTATCTGAAGTGGAAAAAATAATAATTTAATTTCCACGCCCCTACATTGTTTATGTAGGGGTTTTTATTTGCCAAAATTTTAGAAAGATGTAAAAATTAATTTTAGTGTTAAATTTAAAACTAAACAATAGGAAAAGATATGACAGTCAGAAGACACATTCCCACCGCTCAAGTTATTTACGAAAACCTTGATAACCTTCATATATGTCTTTCGGGGCATGATTTCTGTATATCAAGGGTAAACAGGTACAAATGTTTATTACATGGAACTCTAGCAAAAACTAAAGAAGGACCAGAAGTTTTACTTGGTCAAATTTTGCAGGGCATGATTATAGGGCATAAGAAGTTCTTAAAAAGAACAGAAAATGACTCTCTAGGCATCTATTTTGGTAAACATTATTTGATTGATGATTTTGTAAATGATGTTGTAAAAGAACTGAAAGGTAATGGAGCAGTACAAACCGGAAAATTTCTCTTAGGAGAAAGAGCAGCTTAATATATTAATTTTATAAAGCCTCGCTATGTCGGGGTTTTTTATTTTAATTTTAAATTATAGTATAGTCATTATTGTATGGATATTATACTAAATAAAACATTTTCAGTTTTTACTTTATTACTACAAGTTTTTATATTTATTGGTTTTCTTTATTTTTTATTTCCTTCGTTTAGACAAAAAAGATACTTTAAACAGTTTTACAAGTTTTTATTAAATAAATACTTTAAACTTTCTTTTTTAATAGTTTTAGGAGCAACTCTAGGGAGTCTTTTTTATTCTGAAATAGTAGGGTTACCTCCTTGCGATCTTTGTTGGTATCAAAGGATTTTTATATATCCTCAAGTGTTAATATTAGGATTTGCTATATACAAAAAAGAAGACAAAGTTTTATTAGATTTAACTTTATTAACTTCTTTTATTGGTCTTTTACTGGCAGGTTATCATTATTTAATACAAATGACGGGTTCTGATAGTTTTTTCTGTGATCCGAGTTCTTCAGTAGCTAATTGTTCAAATATTCAAATTATGGAATTAGGTTATATAACAATGCCAATGATGAGTTTTACTGTATTTTTATTTTTGCTTGTTTTTGGTCTTTTGAGGAGAAAGTTTTCTAAAGATATATCCTAAAGCTAATGATGTAATAGGAATAGTTATAAATATTCCTAGACCAAACATAGCAACCCCTAAAAGGTTTATTGATCCACTTAATAGATTAAAGACAAAAAGCTTTAATTTATGTCCTTTTGTTATTTTAGAGCTTCTTTTTAGAGCATCTATTGGTTTTAGGTTTTTATCTATTAACTCAAATCCAAAGAATTGGAATTTTATTGCCCAAATAATTCCAGGAACTATAAATAAAATTAATCCACCTAGTATTATTAGCCAGTATATTATTAGAGTTCCTAGATATTTAAAAAATAATTCATAGGAAGAAACTAAATCTTTTATTTTACTTGTTTTTTTATCAGCAAAGTTTATGGATATTTTCATAATTCCTATATTTAGAATTATGGAAATTATTGCACTAAAAATAAGTAGTAAATTAGATGTAGTTGGAAACCCGTCTTTTATTTTTTCTATTACTATAGAAGGTATTATTGATGCAAACCAAATTATAGCTACTAAGGTTATAAGAAATACAAATTTTTCTTTTAGTTTTTCCCAACCAAAAGAAAAAGCCTTTTTTATTGATATATTTTTATCTTCCATACCGTATAGTGTTTTAGTTGATTAAGTTTTTTTGACCTAAACCCCGATGAATATTACCAGGATTAATTGATTTATTTATACTAATCTTTATTATAAATTATATGATTAAAAATATTAAAGATTTATCAATTCTGTTTTTGCGTGTTGCTATTGGTTGGTTAATGTTTTATGCGGGCATAACAAAAATTTTAAACCCAGATTGGTCAGCAGAAGGATTTTTGAATGGAGCAATTAACTTTGAATCTTTGTTTACTTGGTTAGCTTCTCCTGATATTTTACCTTTTGTTAATTTGTTAAATGAATGGGGACTTACTTTAATAGGATTATCCTTGATAATAGGAATTTTTGTTAGATGGAGTTCTATATTTGGAGCTTTAATGATGGTTTTATATTATTTACCAAGACTAGATTTTCCATATCCAGATGCCAACTCGTTTATTATTGATAGCCATATAATTTATATACTAGTCTTCTTTATTTTATTTGCTTATGATGCAGGAAAAAAATTTGGAGTTGATAGGTATATTTTAAAATAATTAATTATTTACATGAAAAATGTTGCTTTTCTTTTATTTTTAAGTATTTTCGTTCTTTTCGTTGCTTTTATAACAGTTACAGAAGATATCCAGTTATTTCCATCGTCTGGTTCTAGTGATTCTGAAATAACAACTTCAACTGAAGAAATAACAGAAGAAAATAAAGAAGAAGCTGAAGAGGTAGAAGATCAAGTAGAGACATCCATAAATACGGGTGTTAATAATAACCAACCTTCAATTCCAGTGGTTTATTATCCAGAAAGTAGAAAAGGAGTTGTTCAAGTGTCTTCTGTTAGGAAAAAAGGGACAGATACGTCTCCAAGATATATGGATTTAAAAGTTAACTTAAACGAGGGAGAATTACTTAATTTAACAGGATGGAGAATTCAGAGTAATACAAATTACATTACAGTTCCTCAAGCGGTTAATTTCTTTAATGTTTCAGAACCAGAAAATAATGTTGAAAGTGATATAGTTGTTAGAGATGATCATAGAATAAGAATTTATATTGTATATGAGGGTTATTATGAAGATTATGAAGATGAGGAACCAAATGATCCAGAGGTTGATTGGGATGACCTGTGGCGTGGTAATTTAAGGTTAAATACTTGTACTGGTTATCTAAATGAAGAATATGAGACAAGACCAGATTTCCCGAACTCTTGTCCTGGTCCTGAAACATCAACTTATACACATCTTTCTGGCGAGTGTCAGAATTATATTAGAAGAGTAAGAAACTGTGAGATTCCAGATCGAAGTGAAGTATATTCTTTTAGAGGAGAGCAAGGACTTTCTTGTAGAAACTTTATATTAAATTACTTCAATCCAGAGGCATGTTTTAATACAAACTCAGGTAATCAAGATTTTCTAGAAGATGAATGGAGAGTGTGGATAGAAAAAGATGATGTGTTTGACGAATTACATGATAGAATATTACTGTTGAACTCAAAGGGTGAAGTGATTGATGAATATATTTATTAAAACTTAAAGTCGTTAATTAAAAATAAAAATTAATTTAAATATTATCGTAATGGATATAAAAATAAAAAATAATTTAGGTAAGTTAGGAATGATTTTAATGGCTGTATTAATTATTTCTGCTTTGTGGTATGTTTCTGCTTATTCAGATTCAGTTGAACCTGATTCTCAGTTTTCTGTAAGTGGAGAAGGTGAGGTTGTAGCAGTTCCAGATGTTGCAGAATTTACTTATAGAGTAGTAACTGAAGGAGGAACTGATATATCAGCCTTACAACAGGAAAATATAGAAAAGTTAAATTCAGCTAATGATTTTATTAAAGAAAGTGGAGTTGAAGAAGAAGACATAAAAACTTCTAATTACTCAGTAGCTCCAAGGTACCAACGTTATGGATGTGAAGTAGGACCATGTCCTCCTTCTGAGATAGTTGGTTATACCATTAATCAGTCAGTAACAGTAAAAGTAAGAGACTTCTCTGTTATTGGTGATTTATTAACTGGAGTTGTTGAAAGGGGAGCTAATTCAATTTCTGGACCCTCATTTACAATTGATGATCCTTCAGAGTATAGAAATGAGGCTAGAGAACAAGCAATTAAGCAAGCAAAAGAAAAAGCAAAATCAATTGCAAAAGCAGCTGGAGTTAAATTAGGTAAACTAATTTATATTAGTGAAAACGTAAATTCTCCTTACTATTACAATGTAAGAGAGGAATCTTTAGGTATGGGTGGTTCTGACACGGCTTATTCAGCGCCTTCTATAGAGCCTGGCTCTCAAGAAGTAAGAGTTAATGTAAACCTTACTTACGAAATTAAGTAAGATTAAAAGAAGAAAGGTTTAGTTCCTCGGTAGGACATAAATTTTATATTTATTTCCTCCGAGGACCTAAACACCTAAACATTAGTATTGTATACTAAATTTGCATGAAAAGATTTATCGTTATCACCTTGGTATTAATCCTACTTTTTTTAGTGGGTTTATTTATTTTTGCTGATAAAAGTTATTTCAGCAGTGATTATGAAATTTCTCTAGAGGATGAATCAATAGAAAATAATGAAGAGATAAATAAAGCAATAGATAGTTTTTATGATTTTGAAACTGAAACCTCTGACCCTGAAGACTTTAGTAAATTAGAGGAAGAAGAAATTATTCAAGAGTATAAGACTGTTGAAAAAATTCCTACACCAAGCGAGGTTAGAGCTCTTTATTTAACATCTAATTCAGCTGGTTTAGAGAGTAGAGTTTCTAATTTTATAGAAATGGTAAAAAGAAGCGAGATAAATTCTTTAATAATAGACGTTAATGGTTTCTCTGGATTTGTAGCTTATGACTCTAATTTAAAAGAAGTAGAGAATAGTGATATAGAAGACATAAGAATTCCTGATTTGAGGGGATTAATAAAAAGACTTCATGATAATGGAATTTATACAATAGCTAGAATAACGGTATTTCAAGATTTAGCTTATGCCGAAGCAAACCCTGAATTGGCTATAAAATCAATTGAAACTGGAGAATTATGGAAGGATTATGGTGGACAGGCCTGGCTGGACCCTTCATCGAAGGAAGCTTGGGATTATAAATTAGCTTTAGCAAAAGAGGTTTCTTCAATGGGTTTCGATGAATTAAATTTTGATTACATTAGATTTCCTTCTGATGGTAACTTAAGAGACACTAAGTATCCTTTTTGGGATGAAGTAAAACCACAAAAAGATGTTATGAAGGATTTCTTTGCTTTTTTGAGAGAAAATTTATCTGAAGAAGTTATATCTGCTGATTTATTTGGTTTAACAACTATCAATTATGATGACTTAGGAATAGGACAAGTTTTAGAAGATGCTTTTCCTCATTTTGATTTTATAGCGCCTATGGTTTATCCATCTCACTATGCTGATGGATTTTTAAATTATGAAAATCCAGCAGAACAACCTTATGGTGTTATTTATTTTTCTATGTGGAAAGCTTTAACTAGATTAAATACTTATAAAAATATTAATCCAGACGTAAACGTTAAGTTACGTCCTTGGATACAGGATTTTAATTTAGGAGCTAATTATAATGAATTTATGGTAGGAATTCAGATTAAAGCAACAAAAGATTCTTTAGGAAATCATTATAATGGTTTCATGGTTTGGGATCCTTCTAATATTTATACTATAGGAGCCTTACGCAATAATTAATTACAAATTGAATGAAAATAAAAAATTTTAAACAATTAGCGAAAAATGATTTAAGAGAAAATATCTTAAACATTGCTGAGGCTGGTTTAAAATCAATAGATATAGGGACAGTGATTAGTGATTCAGTTTCTCTTAATGAAGAAAACTTATTTATAAAAGATAAAGTTTTTTCTTTAGAAAATAAAAGATTACATATTGTTGGGATTGGTAAGTCAGGTTTTAAATCTGCAAAAACACTAAAAAGAATTTTAGGTGAAAAAATATATTCTGGTTTAGTTATAGATATTGAAAAAGGGGATTTAGGTAATATAAAAACTTATGAAGCTACTCATCCTTTTCCTTCTAATAAAAACAAGGAAGCATCTAAAGATTTAGTTTCTTTTCTTAAAAAAATGGATGAAGATGATTTTGTTATTTTTGTTATTTCAGGTGGTGGCTCTACCATGTTAACTTTACCAGATGGCATTTCAGTAAAAGAAGAAGAAAAGATAATAAAAGAGCTTTTCAAATCTGGGGCGACAATACAGGAAATAAATACAATAAGAAAACATATTTCTTTTTGTAGGGGCGGGTTTTTACTTCAGTATGTTTATCCTGCAAAATCAGTTTCTTTAATTTTATCTGATGTTCCGGGTGATGATTTTCAATTTATATCTTCTGGTCCTACAATAAAAGACAACACCACAATAGAGGGAGCAAAAGCCATTATTTCTAAGTATTCCATATTAGAAAAAACAGGAGTAGAAAACATAAAATTAATAGAAACCCCAAAAGATGATAGATATTTTAATTCTTCTGATAATTTATTAATTCTTTCTAATCAAAAAGCTTTAGATATTATGTCTTTAGTCGCAAAAAGATTAGGTTTTAGTGTTTTTATTAAAACTAACACCTTAAAAGGTGAAGCAAGAGAAATTGGCATTCAAATAGCTCAAGAACTTAAAAAACATCCCCCTAAAACCGTTTTGTTATATGCGGGAGAAACAACCGTAACTATAAAAGGAAATGGTTTAGGAGGTAGAAACCAAGAACTTGTTTTAGGAGCTTTTCCTTATATTATAGAGAAAGAAATTATAATGTCGTTTGCTTCTGATGGTTATGATAATTCGGATCATGCAGGAGCTTTGTGTGATTATTTAACAAAAGAAAAAGCAGAAGAAATAAATATAAACTTTAACAAATATTTACAAAATAATGATTCATATATTTTTTTTGAAATTACAGGTGATTATTTAGAGACTGGAAACACTGGCTCAAATGTTTCTGACTTGATAATAGCTGCTAAAGCTTAGATAATTCCTTATATGACTAATATAAATACTCAATTACCTGGAGGGTTCAAAGATTATCTTCCAGAAGATAGTAGAAAAAGAGAATATTTAATAGAAAAAATAATTAAAACTTTTGAGAGTTTTGGGTTTTCTTTATTGGAAACTCCTGCAGTTGAGAGCTTAGAGACTTTGACTGGAGGAGAGAGTAATACAAGTAAACAAATTTTTGAGATTAATCAAACATTATCTGATAAAGACAGTAAAATGGGATTAAGATTTGATTTAACCGTTCCTTTGGCTAGGGTAATTTCCAATTATAATAACGAAATAGATCTTCCAGCAAAATTATATAGACTTGGGAGAGTGTGGAGAGGAGAAAAATCTCAAGCTGGTAGATATAGAGAATTTTTACAATGTGATGCAGATATTATAGGTAGCTCTTCACCGGAAGCGGATGCAGAAATGCTATCTTTGATCTATAAAACTTTAAAAAATATTGGATTAGATAATTTTAAGATAAAAGTTAGTAGTAGAGCTATATTAAATGAGTTTTTTAATTCAATAAATATATCAAATAATAAATTTAATAATATTCTTGTAGAGTTAGATAAATTAGATAAACTATCGTGGGATGAAGTGAAAAAAAACTTAATTGTTCAAGAGATAAAAGAAGAAAAAATAGAGTTAATAAAAGATTTTATATCAAAAGATCTAACCAGTGTTTTAGAAGAATTTAAGGATCAAAAAAAAATAGTGGAGACCACCAACGATTTAATGTCAGTAATAAAATCAGCTAATGATTTAGGCGTAGAAGATAAATTTATTGAAGTGGATTTATCTATTGCTAGAGGATTAGATTATTATACAGGCCCAATATTTGAAACAGTTTTAACGGATAATCTCGATTTAGGTAGTGTTTTTTCAGGTGGTAGATACGATAATTTACTTGAGAAGTTTACAGGCTCAAAAATTCCAGCCACTGGAGTTTCTTTAGGTTTTGATAGATTATTTGATGGAATTAAAAATATGGATTTATTTAATAATATAAAAAACAGTAATGTTCTTGTTTTAAATTTTGAAGAATCTTGCAGAAAAGATTATTTAAGAATTATTAAAAATCTAAGAGAGGCTAATATTCGAAGCTCGCTTTATTTAGGACAAGAAGATAACTTAAAAGGACAATTAGCTTATGCAGTGAAATGTGAAATACCTATAGTTTTAATTTTGGGTAAAAAAGAGAAAGAAAATAAAGTTATTCAAGTAAAAGACATGGATAATAGAACTCAAGAATTAGTAAAAGAAGAAGAGTTAATTGATAAAATAAAAGTCATTTTATCTAATTAATTTGTTATTAACTTAAGTAAGATTTATAATAAATTTATTATGAATAAAAATACTATATTAATTGGTGTCGGTGTTTTAGTGATCGCTTTAGTTGCAGCGTTATCAATATTAGGGATTTTTAGTTTTGAAAATCAAAATGAACCTGTTGCAACTGTAAATGGTGAAGAAATAATAAAGAAAGATTTTAATTTTCTTTATGATCAAATAGAACAAACCTATATACTACAGGGTCAAGAAGCTCAATTAGAAACTCCAGGATTTTCTGATCAATTAGAGCGGGAAGTTTTGAATCAATTAATTTCTCAAGTTTTATTAACTCAAATTGCAATTGAAAATGGTTATAGTGCCTCTCAGGAAGAAGTAGATTCTCAGTATCAATCATTAGTTGCTCAAGCTGGTGGAGAAGAAGCGTTAAATGATTTATACGATGAATTTAATTTAACTGAAGATTATATAAGAGCAGACATAGAGACACAAATAATTATAGGTAAATATATTGATAACGCTAAAGAAGGACAAGTTGATGAAGTGACAGATCAGGAAGCTCTTGATTACTACAATCAATTAGCTGATACCCAAGAAGGTTTACCTGAATTTAGTGAAATAGAAGAAACTATAAAAATAGAGTTACAACAACAAAAAGATGGAGAATTTGTAAATTCCTTGGTTTCAGATTTATCTGAAGCAGCAGAGATAGAAATTCTTCTATAAAAAATAAATGAAAGGTTTTATAAAGTTTATAAGAGAACAAGGTGTGGTTGGATTAGCAATAGGTTTTATGATGGGTGGTGCTGTATCTAAAGTGGTTTCTGCCTTTGTTAGCGATATAGTTAATCCTATTGTTAGTGCTTTATTTAAAGATATGGAGTCTTTAGCAGAATCCTCTATTTCTGTTGGTTCAGCAGAAATTTTATGGGGGGATTTTGTAGTAGTCTTTATAGATTTCTTAATTATAGCCGCAGTAATATACTTTTTATTTAAAGGACTAGGTTTAGAGAAGTTAGATAAGAAGAAAAACAA
>JBBDIH010000034.1:0-6341 GCA_040880505.1 Minisyncoccota bacterium | reverse complement strand
TGAGAGGGTTTCTTTTTATTGAGTATTAGTTACTTACTTTGTTCTTCTAGTAAGTTTAAAACTTTTTCGTTAGCGAGAGTTACTGAGATGTGATTTCTTAAATTTTCTTCATCTGCGTCTGGGTGTTTTTGTTTTAATGCACTTAGTTGTTCCAGTATTTCTTTTTCAGTTACTTTTATGTCTTCTTCTCTAGCAATAGCTTCTAATATTAACCTCATTTTTATCTGATTTTCAACATGTTTTTTGTTTTCTTCAAAGAAATCTTTTTCTGTTTTCTTTGTTTTTTCTAGATATTCTTCTATTGTTGTTCCTTGTTTTTTTAGAGCATTAACTAATCTTGAAAGAGAGGATTGTATTTCTTGGTTTAAAACTATCTCAGGAATTGTTACTTTAGTTTTTTCAATTAATTCTTTTGCTAATTCTTCTCTTCCTTTCATTTTTTCAGCATTTTGTTTTTCAAGTTTTACGTTTTCCCTTATTTTATTTTTAAAGTCTTCTACATTTTCAAATTTACCTATCTTCTTAACAAATTCATCATTTAACTTAGTTTTTTTCTTTGGTTCATTAGATTTTTCAGTATCAGAAGATTCTTCTTTGTCTTTTATGTTTTTATCATACATTTGAATAATATCATCTATAACTTTTTGAACTTCTTCTTCTTTTATTTCAACGTTTTCAGTTTTTAATAATTCTTTAGCAAGTTTTTTGTAATTAGGTAGTTCTGCTTTAGGGAATAAACCTATTTTTATTTTAAATTCCAATGGATTACCTTCAGCTATTTTAGTTAAGGATATTTGAGGAAGACCCATTATGTCCTCATCAATTTCTTCCATTATTTCTAGATAAACATTTTGTATTGCTGAGTTTGCAGATTGGTTTAATATCTGATCAATTCCCATTTCTTTTTTGATAATATCTTCTGGTACGTTTCCTTTTCTAAATCCCTTAGCTTCAAAATCTTTTTGAATTTCTTTTATCTCTTTGTCAGTGTATTTTTTAAATTCTTCAGCAGAAATTTCGCAGTTAATTTCTATCTCTGACTTTTTATTTTTTTCTTTTTTATTGATTTTGTATTTTTTATTCATGGTTAACACCATAATATAGATAGATTAACCCTGCAAGAAATAAGTATTTTTTAGTTATGTTATTATAATGATAATGACTAAAAAATTAGGAGCACATTTATCTACAGCTGGAGGACATAATAGAGCTTTAGAAAAAACAATTACAATAGATGGTAATTGTTTACAAATTTTTTCTTCTTCGCCTAGAAGTTGGAGTTTTGCGGACATAGAAGAAGAAAAAATGAATAATTTTAAAAAACTTAAAGAAACTTTAGAGATTAATCTAGTTTATTTTCATGCGAGTTATCTGATTAATCTAGGAGATGAAGGAAGAATAGGTAATTTATCAAAAC
Organism: Minisyncoccota bacterium; assembly: GCA_040880505.1. Lineage (GTDB taxonomy): Bacteria > Patescibacteriota > Minisyncoccia > UBA6257 > GWB1-50-10 > JBBDIH01. The sequence continues at coordinate 4,924 of JBBDIH010000034.1, read as the reverse complement.
AATCTTTAATAGCAGAGTTAAATTTAGCAGAAAAAATGGGAGTAGAAGGAAGCATTATTCACATAGGATCATTTAAAGATAGAAGTGACAGATTAGCTCAAGATCATGAAAAGTATCCAATTCTAATAAAAAATTCAAAAGAAGTTTTAAAAGCTATCCCTGAAAATGCTCTTTTTATAATTGAAAATGCTGGCATGAGGAAAATAGGTAAGTCTATTAAAGAATTAGCTCAAATAATAGAAGACTTAGATGATGACAGAGTAAAAGTTTGTTTAGACACATGTCATTTACATGCGGCTGGTTATGATTTATCCACAAAGAAGAAATTCAATGATTTTTTTGAAGAATTTGAAAATTTGATAGGAATTGATAAATTAGAATTATTTCATATTAATGATAGTAGAGATGAGCTAGGTAGTTTTAGAGATAGACACGCTAATTTAGGCGAAGGAAAAATAAAAATGAAGGTTTTTGAATTATTATTAAATGATGTGCGTTTTAACAAAATACCTTTTATAATAGAAACACCAGGATTTGATGGGAAAGGTCCAGATAAGAAAAACTTAGATATTTTAAAGAAATTAATAAAATAAGATGTTAAAAGGAAATCAGTATAAAAAATTAATAACAGTAGTTTTAATACTTGCAGTTATTTGGCTAGGATTAGAAATTATTCAAGGAAATTTAACTTTTCAAAGCAACGAAGAAGTAACGTCTTTTGAGGAAAAAACGGATTTAATAAGAATAGATAATCCTCGTCCTGGACAGGAAATTTCTAGCCCATTAGAGATAACTGGAAAGGCAAGAGGATATTGGTTTTTTGAGGCTAGTTTTCCACTTGAATTACAAGATTCAGAAGGAAACATAATTATTGAGCATTATGCTGAGGCTGTTTTAGATCCAAATAATCCTGATTTAACTTGGATGACAGAAGATTTTATACCTTTTGAGTCAAGCATTAAATTTGATTCTTCTAAACTAGAGTCGGGTAATCTTATTTTAAGAAGAAGTAATCCTTCAGGATTACCAGAAAATGATGACAAACTTATAATTCCAGTAATATTTAATTAAATTATGATTTCTTTTGAAGACTTTAAAAAAGTGAAAATGAGAGCAGGTACTATCGAAAGTGTTGAACCAGTCGAGGGATCAGAAAAGCTTTTAAAGATAGTAGTAGATTTAGGAGAAGAAAAAAGACAAGTTTTGAGTGGTATAGCAAAATTTTATTCTGCTGAAGAATTAATAAACAAACAAGTTATTGTAGTTGTGAATCTAGAACCTAGAGAAATGATGGGTCTAGAGAGCCAAGGAATGATATTAGCTGCAAATGGAGAGACTCCAGTTTTAATTTCACCGATAGATAAAGTTAATTCTGGTTCGGAAATTACTTAAAAATTAATTATAATAAATACATGAAAATTCATATAAATTCAAAAATAATAAAAGTGACTGAACCTCTAAAAAAATATGTAGAGGAAAAAATAGGTAGTCTTTCTAAAATAGTAGAAAGATTTGAGGAGAATGGAGAGGTTAACGTTTATTTAGACTTGGGAAGAGAAAATAAGCATCATAAGAGTGGTGACGTTTATTTTGTGGAAGCTAATACTGAATTAGATGGAAAATTGATAAGAGCAGAAGATAAAAGTGATGATATTAGAAAATCAATAGATGAGGTAAAGGATATTTTAACTAGAGATATAAGAAAAGAAAAAGAGAAAGAAGTAGATAGAAAAAGAAAAAGAGAAAGACCAGGTAAGCCTAAGAAATAGTTATTTTAATTGACTAAGAAAGCTTATTTGATATTATTATGACAATATTAGTCTAAAAGGTCGATTGAATAGATTGTTAAGAAAAAAAGAAAGAATTATGGCAACTAGTAATGATCAAGAGTTTCTTGAATATATTGTAAAATCAATAGTTGATAACCCAGACGATGTTAAGATTGATCGTAAAGTTGATGAAATGGGAGTACTTTTGTCTCTGCATGTTAACGCACAAGACATGGGTCAAGTTGTAGGTCGTCAGGGATCAACAGCTAAGGCTATTAGAACACTGCTTAGAATAGTTGGTGTTAAAAATAATGCTAGGGTTAATCTAAAAATAGAAGAACCTGAAGGTGGAAAAAGAGACGAAGAGTAGATTAACAAAAAGACAAAAAAGAAACTGCATTTTAAAATGCAGTTTCTTTTTATTTTTCTATATTATATTATCTTAAAGCAATTTACCCCGTTAGAGATAATATAATTTATATACTAATATTAATAACATGAAACATAAAACTACCTCTAACGAGGTGAATAAAAAGAAAATAAAATTTGATATATTAACAATATTTCCAGAGATGTTCCCGGCGTATTTTGGTGCATCAATGATGAAAAGAGCTCAAGAAAATAACCATATAGAAGTAAATATACATAATTTAAGGGATTTTGCTAAAGATAAGCATAAAATGACAGATGACGTTGCTTATGGTGGAATTTCTGGGATGGTAATGAAAGTTGAGCCTGTATACTATGCAGTTAATTCAATAAAGAAAAAAAATAAAAAAGATAAGGTAAGAGTTTTAGTGACTTCTGCAAAAGGTAAAGTTATGAATCAAAAAAAAGTGAGATCTTTATCAAAACATGACAGAATAATATTAATAGCTGGTCACTATAAAGGGATAGATGAAAGAGTAGCAAAATATATTGCAGATGAAGAAATATCAATAGGTGAGTATATAATCACTGGTGGAGAATTATCCACCATGGTCATAGTTGATGCAGTTTCTCGCATGATTTCAGGCGTTATAGGTAAGGATGAATCAAAAAAAGGTGAATCTTTTTCTTCTGGCGTGAAACATGAACACCCAGTTTATACTAGGCCAGAAGTTTTTTCACCTGAAAATGATAAAGACTGGAAAGTGCCTGAAATTCTTTTATCTGGACATCATCAGAAAATATCTGAATGGAGAAGTAAAAACAGAAAAAATCAAAGTAAATAACTTGTGTATTTTACATATATATGTAAAATACAGTTATATAAATAGCTAAAATACATGACAAAAGAAAACACAAAAACTGAATCAAACACAATTAATAAAAAAGCCATAACAGAAATGATAGAGGCTGGTGTTCTTTACGGGCATAAGAAGTCAAAAGTGGACCCAAGAATGAGAAAATACATAGCTGCTAATAGACATGAAATCGACTTACTTGATGCAAATGCAGTTGAGAGTGCCTTAGAAGAAGCTACTAAATTTCTTTCTTCTGTTATAGCAAAAAATGAACATATTCTTTTTGTTGGAACAATGCCTTCATCAATAGGTTCAGTTGAGAAAATTTCAAGTGAATTAAATCAGCCGTATGTTAAAAACAGATGGTTGGGTGGAACACTTACAAATTTTAAAGTTATTAGGAAAAGAATTGATTATTATCAAGACTTAAGAAAACAACAAGAAGAAGGTAAATTGGAAAAATACACTAAAAAAGAACAAGTGGATTTTGCTAAAGAAATAGATAAGCTTTCAATGAATTTTGAAGGATTGAAAACTTTAGATAAATTTCCAGGAACTGTTTTTGTTATAAATCCAAAAGAGCATGAGACAGCAGTAAATGAAGCTATGAATAAAGAAATCCCTGTTGTTGCTATAATGGACACAAATGATAATCCAGATGTTATAGATTATCCTATATTAGCTAATGATCATTCTGTTTCGAGTATTAATTGGGTTATAGAAACTTTGATAAGTAATTTAAAGAAATAAAAAATATGGCAATATCAAAAGATGATATACAAAAACTAAGAGAAAAAACTAGTGCAGGTGTAATGGATTGTAAAAAGGCTTTAGAAGAAGCAAATGGTGACTTTAATAAAGCTGAAGAGATTATAAAGGAGAAAGGTGTAGTTATCGCAGAAAAGAAAAGTGAAAGAAAAACAGGAGCGGGTATACTTTACTCATATATTCATAATGATAGAGTTGGAGTTTTATTGGAATTAAGATCCGAAACTGATTTCGTTGCTAAACGTGACGATTTTAAAGAGTTAGCTCATGAAATTGCGATGCAAATTGCTTCTATGGATCCAGAGAATGTAGATTCTTTGATGGAGCAACCCTACATAAGGGAACCAGAAAAAAATATTTCTGATTTAATTAAAGAATTAATCTCCAAAGTAAAAGAAAATATAGAGTTAGAGAGATTTTGTAGGTACGAAATTTAATAATTTTATTTATGACTAATCTAATACTAGATTTATTAATAATGATTAGTTTAGGTAGTATTGTTTTTATTTTAGTAAAAGCTTTACCTAGAGTAGATGACAGTAAATTAGCTAATTCTGAGATAAAAACTCCTTGGATTGTTTCTTACATCGAAGAAGTAGATGAAAGATTTAATGTTTTTCTAGAAAAGTTTTTAAGAAGAACGAGATTACTTACATTAAAGATGGATAATTCTTTAAGTAGTAAATTAAATTCCTTTAAAAAAAGAGAAAAGAATAGTAAACTTGAATTTGAATTAGATTTAGAAATGAAAGAGACAGAAGATGGAATTGAATTATCAGAAACAGTCATAATTGAAGAGAAGGGTGAAATATCTGATTTTGATAGTTTTAGTGAGTCGAAGCCTACTGACGTCGAAGGCTCTGATGAGTTAAAAGAGGATAATTAAATAATAGCGTGGGTGGCAGAGTGGCCAAATGCATCTGGCTGTAAACCAGATGGTCTTGCACCTACGGGGGTTCGAATCCCTCCCCACGCACATAAAAAAATAAAATCCTATTTTTAGGGTTTTATTTTTTATTAAACGAAGGGATTCGAAGACCGCAGCGTCGTGCGAGTTTGAGCGAAGCGAAAGGCGAGCACAGCGAGGGGCGGCCTGCGAAAAATTTCCGCCTGCCTTGTTGGTAGACAGGTCAGGAAATTTATTTGTAGGCGAATCCCTCC
>JBBDIH010000033.1:0-1488 GCA_040880505.1 Minisyncoccota bacterium | reverse complement strand
GATAGGGAATCACTACTCCCTAAAGAAAGGTCTCGTGCAAGTAAAAATAAAACTGGAGCATGCGATAACGACCGTTCAGTGAAACGAGCAAGAAGACTAGTTTTCCCAATACCAGAATCAGCAATTAATGGAATCAATGTTCTATTCTTAGTTGAACTTGAACGTCCCGATGCATTTCGAAGTGAATCCTGCCACAATCTGAAAAAATAATCGTCATCATTACGATCTACATAACGATTAGTATCGTAACGTCCCAATGATTTCAAACGTTGCAATGTAGCTGAACTAGCTTCTGAACAACCATCTATCAGTGCGTGCCATGAAAGTCTTGAATAGGGAATACTTAGATAATTTAATCTAAGATCTTGGCAACTTGTATCAAGTAGATGTTCAAGTTTTCGACCGTGGATCAAAGTCAGTTTAGCTGGTGCAACAGCTTGTTCTGCTTTTTTATACCAATTTAAACCTTCTCCTTTATTGGGCTTTTCTCGATCAGTATCTCTAGGAAGAACTAGAACAACTTCTTGTGCTTTAGGACATGCTTTACGTGCATCTTCAGCGTCCTCAATTGCTTTTAACCACCACGATTTTTTTTGAACTGTATACTGAATTGCAATTCTACATGTTTTGGCCGTGTTCCCAATGTATGAATCTGGTTGGCCTACAATACTATCTCCTCTTTGATTTCGACCAAAAGGGACTATTGGATAGTACTTAGAGGAGATTCGTGGTAAAATTTCGTCACCAAGCGCATGAAACTCCGCATCTTTTAAGATTTGTAACTTTTTTAAAGTTGATTCTGGCATCAATATTCTGTCTTCGCTGGCCAATCAGAACCATAATCATTAATGTATTCTGTCAATTCGTTCTGCACTTTCAAGTTGTAGCTCGATGATGTAAATATCAGCCTTCAGCTCGTGCAACTCCTTCCAGTATTGTTCTTGACCATAAATATTAATTAAATTGATTTCAATAATAAATGAATCATTGAAAATAACTTATGAAACAAATAATCAACATGGTGGTCATTTGTGATTGGTGTTTTTCCAACCTCTGAATGCCTTATGTGAAAATTATTTCCAATATATGTCAGGCTACTCGCTTCATTTTCAAGAATTGATCGAAAATTAGGTTCACTGGCTGCTTTATCTAGGATAATTTTAATTGAATCTTTTTTATTACTTGGGTTCTCTAATGTTTTAATTCTTTCCCAAGAATCCCACAGCCTTTCCAAGGCTTCTCTTCGAACGAAAATATTCGGATCGAGGAATTTAGTTCTGCACTCTTCAAGCATCATATTCAAAGTTCGGTCACTTGTATTAAACTTTGATTTAATTAAATCCTCATGCAAGACCAAAGGAGCAAGTCTGATTATTTTTCCATTATCTTGCAATTCATATGCAATACCATTTCTGGAAAAAATACGATTTATTCGATCTCTGAATTTTTCTTTTCCTATTTCAACATCGAATTTTAGATGATGATGGC
>JBBDIH010000032.1:0-1495 GCA_040880505.1 Minisyncoccota bacterium | reverse complement strand
AACCATCTTCGGCTGCTTTTTTTCTGGTCAAATCAATAGCTACATTGGATATATCAATAGCCGTTACTGACGCACCACCACGAGCCAATTCAAAAGCTGCACTTCCGGGTCCGCACCCATACTCCAGTACTTTCTTACCTATAACATCTTTTCTTATAAGCTCATAATAAAAAGCTTTACTACTGTTCGCTGCTTGATAATATTTACTTGTTGCTTTTCGGGAATTATTTGAAAAAGCTTCATTATGAAATTTTCTTTCCTTCTTAAGTCGGTTATTTAATTTCATCAGCGGATTAATATGTGAGTAATGCCTGAAGTTACAGAAGGTTTTCTATCTAATTTTAAAATATAAATTATATAATCAAGTAATTTCCTTCAGTAGGTCCCATTACTATACCTATTGAAATGAAGAAGATATTTAAATAAAAGTAGCTCAGCTTAATCCTTCTGATCCTGAGGGTATTTTAAGGAAATATGCATTAACTTTGGTTTTATCTTCCAAGTAGAAACAAGACAAAAATATATTGCATTTAAAAAAGCACCGGAATTCGGACACTTTAAGTTTGAAACTTGGCAAATCAGTGCATCTTAGTTCGGTTCATCACCCTTTCGATACCCGCATTTTTTATAAAGAATGTATTTCCTTGAAGAAGGCGGGCTTTGACATCAGCTTAATAGCACCCCATTCTCATGCTGATGAGGTGCAGGGAATAAAAATCTACCCCGTCAAGAAGTACTCATCTGAATATAAACGTATTATTTTTACAGGCTGGCAAGTTTATAAAAAGGCAAAAGAACTGGGTGATAAGCATACTGTTTTCCACTTCCATGATCCTGAATTAATTCCTTTTTGCCTTTTATTGAAACTTAAAGGCTTAAAGGTTATATACGATGTTCATGAAGATGTGCCCCGGCAGATTTTATCAAAACCCTGGATTCCCAGGATCCTTAAAACGACTATCTCTTACCTTGTAGCGAAAATAGAATCTATCGCGGCAATGAGTTTCGATAAAATCATTGCCGCGGAACCGGTAACTTATAAACGGTTTCCTCCCAATAAGACAGAGCTAATAAGAAATTATTCCATTATTAATGAACTTAAATTAGCCAATCTCAACTCAGGGGAGAATAACATAGTATACGCTGGTTCCATCACAGAAATAAGAGGCATCAGGCAACTTATTAAGGCACTGGAATTGATACCAATCAACTATAATGTCAGGTTAAAACTTGCAGGGTCTTTTGTCCCTATCTCTCTGTTAGATGAGATGAAGAAGCTGCCTAAGTGGAGCAAAGTTGATTACATCGGATGGGTGGACCGGAATAGTTTGTCTGAACTTATGACTGACTGTAAAATTGGGATGGTTGTTTTAAATCCTGTACCTAAATATTTAGAAGCCTATCCCACCAAATTATTTGAATATATGTCAGTTGGTCTGCCCTCAATTATTTCTGATTTCCCGCTATGGAAGGAAATTATGAAGGAGTACCAAAG
>JBBDIH010000031.1:0-1495 GCA_040880505.1 Minisyncoccota bacterium | reverse complement strand
GTTATAGTTCAAAGGTATGTTGATTATGTAGATAACCCTATTGTTAAGAAAAATGGAAAAGAGATTAAATGGGATAAAAGTGATAAATAATTATGGGAAGACCGAAAAACTGCAATAGGTGTAATAAGCCTAAAAAACCTAAAAACCCCAGTGAGAATGTAGATTATTGCAACTGTGGAAGACCAACCAAGATGACTAATGAAACAGTCAATAAACTTGAACAAGCTTTTGCTATAGGTTGTACAGATGAAGAAGCCTGCTCTTATGCAGGTATAAGTAGGGAAACATTAAATAAATATCAAAACAAAAATAAAGAGTTCCTTGACAAGAAACACGAATTAAAGCTTAAACCTGTATTGAAAGCAAGACAGACTATAGTTAATGGGCTTGGTAATATATCCGTGGCTCAATGGTATGCAGGTAAAAAGATGAGAAAAGAGTTTGGTAATAACATAGACATAACAACTGGTGGTAAACCTATTAAGGACAAAAGTATAGCAGAAGAAGTTAAAGGTTGGTTTGATACACAAAGCAAAGATGCTGATAAAGATGCCGATACAGACACTAACAACTAAACAAATAGAAAAGATAGACAATGATAAGCAATTCAGAATAGAACTAGCAAGACAATCTTTTTATCACTTTATAGGAATATATTTTAATCATATATTTAGTTTAAAGTTTGCTCCTAAACACGAGGAGATTATAAATACATTAGATAACTTAGATGATTTATATAAGTATATATCAGTAATAGGCTTTAGGGGTTGTTCTAAATCAACATTAGCTGAAATATTTGCCACTTGGAGTTTAGTTAATGATAGGCATAACTTTATTGTTTATATTGGGAATACTATTGATAATGCTAAAATGAGTTTAGCAAATATTAAAAATGAGATTGAACAGAATGAATTACTTAGAAGTGATTTTAATATTGTTCTTGAAAACCAAAGACACAAATTTACTGATAAATGGACTGAAAGCCAAGTAACAGTAAGAGATGCAACCATAGTAGCTAAATCAAGAGGGCAAAAGATTAGGGGTGCTAAATTCAAACAAGCTAGAATAGATTTAATAATTGGAGATGACCTTGAAGAAGTTAAAGATGCTGAAACCACAGAAAAGAGAAAGAAAACTAGGAAGTGGTTCTTTGGTGAAGTAATCCCTGCAACAAAGCAAGGAGTATTGTCAGATGAGGTTAAAGTAGTGTTAATTGGTAATAGGGTTCATAGGGATTGCCTAATAGTTAGGTTTTCTAAATCAGATATAGTTAAGCATATTGATTTTCCTATTATTGATGAACAAGGAGAGCCAACTTGGAAATCTATGTTTCCTAATAAGGAAGCAATAGAAAGAGAAAAAGAAAAAGAAATGATTGAGGGGGAAGGATTAGGTTCTATTATATGGGCTAGGGAATACTAATTGAAAGATGCAGATGAAGAAGATGCTCTAATCAAAAAATCATAAATTCAACATCCGAAGAGCACACGTCTCA
>JBBDIH010000030.1:0-8265 GCA_040880505.1 Minisyncoccota bacterium | reverse complement strand
GGGATGTTGGTGTCCCGGTTGTAGGGCGGCTGACTGTATTCATGCGCCATCTTCAAAAAGAGCAGATAGGTAATTTGCTCCAGGTAATCCCCATAGCCTACCCCGTCGTCTCTCAGGGTGTGACAGAAATTCCAGATCTTTTGTACGATTCCGTTAGTGGTCATCTTTTATCTTATTTAAAGCTGAATCCAAGATCTCATATACTCCTGAAATATTGAGATCAAACCGTTCAGCAATTTCTTTTTCATTTAATGGATATTCCCGATCAATACCAAAATAAAGCCTTATTAATTCTTGCTCTCGCAAGTTTAATTTTGAGCTATACCTACCTAAAATTGAGGTTGGGAATATTATACTTTTTAAAGTACTCAGAAGTATTTTTCTACTATTATCATGAGCAGAAGTAGCTTGGGTATAAATATTTTTATTCTGCTGCACAATAGTATGAAGTAACTCTGTTACATCTGGCTCTGGATTATGTTCATTTTTTAACTGTTGAACTTTATTGTCAAAATCAGACCAATTCTTCTCGAATGCATTTTTAATAACTGACTTATTTCTGGGGCTTTTAAGTAGGTCATTTATTTCAAAAATTAAATTTTTCAAGCTTTCTTTTTCAGGAAACTTGTGATTTATACTTTTCAAGGGCTCATGTATTTCAGATGGGCCTACATCCAGTAATATACCTGTACACTTTCGTCCCTCTTTTCCAAATATGTATCCTACCTCAAAGTTAATCCAAGTATTTAGTTGATTACCTCTTGTAATAAATGCTATACCGTAATCAGCATCTTTTAGATTTTGACGGATTTCCGATCCCCAGAAGTCTCCTCCTTTTAGATCACTCGAAATAAGAATGTTAACTCCTTGGATTACATTCTCAATATAAGCCTTGAAAGCTAATGCGTATTCATTACTATACTTGCCAGAGAAACTAAAAAATATATTCATAGTCAATAGTTCTATACATGTAGCTTTAATGATTCTGTTTTTAAGTCATACTGCTGATAATAAATATTAAATTCCGACATAGATCTAAGCTTCTCCATATACTTACTTAAATCATCTGTAGGACTGTGCGGAGAAACTAAGATCATGTTAAGCTTCTTCTCATGGTTAGGACGATTATAATATCCGTACTCAAGTAACTGACCTATTCCTTCACGAATACAGAATATAAGTTTAGGGTGTGTTTTAATTTCATAGTAGATTATTTCGTTGGCCTTTTCAAAAACTACATCCACTTTCTTATAAGAACCCAAAAGAACTTCATAATTTACGCTCTCTTCGGTCTTCATTAATCCTTTCAGGTATGCTTCTACGCCCTTACTAATTTGATCATGTACATGCTTAATCTCGTAACTTCCCGGACTTCTTTTCCCATAGCTGGTACTATTTTCAGATCTATTTCCAGAGGTGTTACTGAGCGTATCAAAACCAGTGCTTTTTTGTTTTGCATCTGAAGATAACTGATCGAATAATGAACCTTTAAAAAGCAAATACCTTTTATACTTGTTAAGGTCTAAATCAATTACTTGAAGATCCTTTGTATCGGGATAATCAACATTTCTTAATTTGAATCTGATATTTAAATGGGTGTCACCAACAAAAGAAGTAATATCCTGATCAATCTTTTCCGAACTGGGAACTGTTTTCAGATATCGTATAACTCTATCTTCTAAACCCGTTTCTTTCTGTACATGGTGAGCCTCTTCAACATCGATGACTTCAATGTTCTTAATTGAACAAACCCAAAAAGTAATTTTTCCCTGATCGGTATCTTCCACTGTGTATAAATCCACATCAATTACTTCACTATCAGGATGGTTTTGATTTACACCTTGAAGAAATCCATACTGATAACCATCCGTATTTAATTCTTCTGCAAACAACCATTCTTCCATTCCAAATCCAGTAATCCCTTCAAATGATTCTTTACTTGTACTTTTCCCCTCTGGCCCACTTGGCCGTCTCCAACCGTCTGAGTTATAACATATTCTTGTAAAATATCTTTTCTGATATTCTGCTACCTCATCAACAATATTATCATACGTTTTTTCATGATCCTCAATAAAATTTATTGTAGTCTGAATCAACTTATCCCAACTAAGTTCACCTAACTCATTTAGATATATCTTTTCCTCGTACCGGTATTCCTCATTTTCATTCACCAACAACTGTCTTGCTTTTTGTTGTTGTTGATCTGTCAGCTTACTTGATCTTTGAAACTGTCTATCGATCTTAATGTGTAAAAAGGGGCTTTCTTCTTTTTCTTTATCTCCATTGATTCCAATAGTATAAAATACTTCCTCAGTAGGTTGACCTTTCTTGTATATACGTCCCCAGGTATAACCTTTAAATTTACTTTTTTTTCCTGCTCGTTTCCTTGGGTCTCTTCGAGTTTTATCAACCATTCCCAACTTTTCGGCAACCTTTTGTGCCCAAAATTTAGTTTTTGTTTCGGGGACCTCAGTAAGAAAAACCCGAGCATTTTGGTGCTCTGAGGAATTGGAATCATACACCTCATCATCCCACTCTTTAACTGTTAAAAGGTCTTCCTCTGTAAAAAATTCAGGTTCTTTCATTATTTAGCCAGCATTTCCATTTCCAATCATTGCCATGATTGGGTCAAATATTAATTTTTTTACTTTTAGTGCTCGTGATGTAATAGTGTCGATCTTGCCTAATATTTTGAACAGCTTGTCCATAATTTTTGGTTTCTGCTTCTTCAACTCCTTTATTTCATTGGGTTTTGAAACAATTGCCCCTATAGTCGATTGAAGAGCTTCACTTAAACCTTTTGCCCCTTTTATTTGGTACATTGCTATAGCTGATCTAATCCGTTCTAACTCTTCTAATAATGTTAGTCTTAAAAGTGGATCGATCTTACTACTATTTACAATTTCAAATAGCTCATCAATTTGTTTTTTAACATCTACTAAATCTTCTTCTGAGACCCCTTCTTCTGAGTAATGTTTGTTTAATTCCTCAGAGCAAAACCGAAGAGTAGTTATTACTCCCGGGTCTAATTTCATTTTTTGATTCTTCCAATTTGCATTAAGATTAAGTGGGAAAATTGCTCTTTCAATTTTTGGAAATGCTGTTAGGAACAAGTCATAATTGATATCTGGAATTAACTTAATCAACCTTTGTACATCTTGCGTAAGATTGTAAACTTCAACTACTCTTTTAGTGATCTCAGCATCGTCTTTCTCTTCACAATCTAAAACCTCACTCCATACCTGTCGGATTTTTTGGCCATCAGGTTTTTTAGAAGCTGATTCTATTATTGTATAAAGTCTACCAGCAGGATTATGTTCATTTACCATATTATTCAGGTTTAATCATCTTTGGTTATCTCCTCCACCAACTTCCCACCAAACGCCTTCTTCAAAATACTTTGCCGGAGGGCTTCGGCTTTTTGCAGGTTTTCTTTGATGGTTTGTTCTAATTGATCGACCACGGAAAGGCGGGATTCGATTTCGTTTACTATTTCTTTTTGTTCTTCAAGTGAACACAGCGGCACTAAAAGGTTTTCAAGCGTAGTAAGATTGATATTCTTTTGTGCTGTCGCTGGTGCAAATGCTTCTAATCTTTTTTGTACTGATTGGATAAAATAAAATAGAAAGAGTTTATCAGCTATAGATTCATAGCTTGTATAACCAACAATACTATCTGGAAAGCAAGCATCAATATCTAAAATAGCAGTTTCAGCTATATTGGCTGCAATTGTTATGCAAAGTGTTCCCGCTGGCCACAATTTACTTTGGCTTAACCCAAATTCATTGTATGTATCTTCAAAAGTTCTTAGATATTTTGCGGCCGCCTTTACTTCTCCCGTTTGAATAAATGGTATTGTACCACCTTTGAATAACTTTTCATCATTTCGTGGTCTGTGCTTCGATTTACCCCTTCCGAGATCACCAAGGTCATTCAAATATGTATATCTCCAAGTAACCGGAATTTCTGGCAATGAGTTTAAATCTTCTTCAGTAATCTCAGGCAACTTTTTAGGTTTACTCGGCTTTCTTGGCTTCCTGCTCGGCTCTCCATCCTTATCCCACTGCTCCACTTCGTTTTCCCATTCGGCGAGTTCGCGTTGGCGGTGGGCTTTGCGTTCGGCTTTAATTTGCTGGAGGAGTTCTTCATGAGTGGGCAGATCAGTTTGCTGTTCCCTCCACTCTTTGGTGAGCTTGCCTTCAAAGGCATCTTTCAGCACCGCCTGCCGGTAGGTCTTGAGCTGCTTCTGCGCTTTCTTCAAGTTCTCCACGCCATTATCCAGCTCACTGAACAGCTCTTCTATTTTTTCGACTATGCGGTGTTGGGTGGGGAGTGAGGGAGTTGGAATTTCAATCTCTGCTAAGTTTTTTCTTGAAATTCTTTTTCTGGTAGTACCAGTCTGCTTATTTTGAACCTCTTGTCTCGTTTGTGGGGCATTTAAAATATACTCGACATACTTTGAATCATATGAGTCCTGATTAACTCTTAGTATGCTTACATCAACAACAGTTACATATTTATTTTCTCCATCAAAAGGAAACATACATGTCCTTCCTAAAGGATCTGGAAGGCGAGAAATAAGCAGATCTCCTTTTTTTAAAAACGTACACTTTAACTCATCTGCTTTGGATTCAGTTAAAAAACGATTAGACTTATTTTTGAATTTGTTTATACCAACATCAGCTAACTGAATTAACCTGATTCCTCCATCTGGATCTTGGTCTTTAGATTCAACCCAGTCACCATCTGTAAATAAACCGGTATCACCTGAATTAGTTAAACTTTTAATTTTAGTGAAATCTATACCCATTTAAATTATACCCCTGCAAATTGTTCAGGCATTTCCGGCATTTCATCCCAAGTGCGTTTCATCAAGGTTCTTCCATTTTTCTTTTTATTACGCCCACCCCATTGTTTAAAGAAGAAAGGGACATCTGCATTCTCGCATTCGGTTTTTATATCTATTACCCATTCCGGTTTCATAGGACGTGGGTTATGACCACTTTCACCCCCAACTATGACCCAATCAATCTTGGATAAATTCATATTAGTTAATGGACCAATTAAAGGTTCACAAGAAAGGAATTTAGTATCAGCATTGGTCTTACTAAGAGTGTCGATTCTTTCTTTTACTCTGTTATCCTCAACTGAGGTACCCATCCAAATATTTTCAGACCAGTTTAGAAGTCCGGCTTTATCATATTCCAAAAGTAATTCTGTTCTTTTGGTAAGAATTTGGAATACATGCCGAGGGTTTTCATTCATAACTTTGAATACATCCTGTATAAATTCTATAGGGACCTGAGGATGAAATAGATCACTCATAGAGTTCACAAAGACAACACGGGATTTTTTCCACGTATATGGCTCTTCCAAGGTATCAGGATGTGTACGAACTTTGAAACCATCCTTATACTTTTCCACACCCATTGCTTTAAGTCGTTTTGCCATAACTTCTGCATAGCAAAATTTACAACCCTGAGATACTTTAGTACACCCTGTTACCGGGTTCCAAGTTAATTCTGTCCATTCGATTGATGATTGTGCCATGTCAATTCAACTTATAATTAATTCGATTTCTTTTTTTGATAACATTACTATAATTGATGCCTGGAGTACTACCATCATATTTAACAATGCCTTCTTTTTTCAACTCTTTAAGAGCATTATTTGCATACTTGTAATAATTACCTGTTGCAAAAGTGTAGTCCAAAGCTTCAAAATTATTCCGTATATCTCCATTAATAATTTTATCCTTCAAGTCAATTTTAAATTGTTCAACTTTGGTTAGCTTATTATTACCAAACAATTCAGCCTGAGCTTTTTCCTTGTCTTTATGAATATCGAAATTTGCTTCTCCATTTAGTCTATTTTTCTTCCAACACATAGTCAAAAACTTATTCACAGCTGCTGGATGTGAGGCTCCAAATATTAGTCCGTATATATTTGCTCCTTTTTTAATCGAAAATGGGTAAAGTCTAAGCTTACTATTTGGCTTCAAATATGATCGGAGTTTTTCAACAACAACTCGATGAATATTTGACCACTCAGTATCAGCCAATTCTTCTTCGGTAAAAGGTATTACTTTTTGGAACTCAGGAGTCAAGCCTAATCTTTTGAAGTAAGATGAGGATACAAAAAACAAAAAATCAGTAGTACTTAGCCTTTCCATTTCTTCCAAGTATTCACGAGAAATGAATTTAACCCCATTTTGATCAAAAAATACTAAAGAGGGATGGGCTTTTATTACGGGTAGTAGTTTAGGCAAAAGGTCCGCTGCATCTTCAGAATAATATTCCATATTCAAAATATGCTTCAACTTAGGGTTTGAAGATAAAAATGAGCCACAGTGTTCAACTAAAGATTCAAACTTATCTTTATTGAACTCATTTAAGTGAATTATCACCCTTGTTTTCTGTTGAAAAAAAATACCAATCTGATCCTTAACCTTGTTTAGTATTCTAATTGGACTGCCTGCCAATCCATCTTTGTCATATCCAGGTCCCGCAAAAAGATCGAAAATGTGAATTTGATTAATTCTTGGTGTCATCACAAATGTTGGAATCCATGACTCTGTATAATCCTCAAATAGACTTAGCTTTGTAATTGTTGCTTCATCAAAAGGTTTTATATGTAAATCTTTCGAACCCATTACGCCACCAACTCCTCATTCATCTCTTCAATGATACTATCCATCTCATCCCCGAATAGCTGATACATTTTTCCAACTCCGCCTTTGGCATCAAAAGGTGCATAATCCAGATCATCTTTACTGAAATGTATCGAAGTGGCAATATGGTCTTTGATCATCCGCAGCCAGTTCATTTGCTCTTCATTGAACTTGGGCTTTCCGGCATGTTTGCCAAAGATCCAGTCCTGGAAGTTCTTGTTCACCATTTTGTCATAAGGCGTAAGCTGTTCATCTATTCCCGAAGCGGTCCTGATCAGCGAGACCAACGCCATCAGATCATTTTTAGGGGAGGTGCCATTGGCTCCATCCACCTGCTCCCAGGCATTCCACACATTCAGCGGTGCCATTTGTGGTTTCTTCTGCTTAATGAGATCCAGCACTTCCTTCACCATTTTAAAGGTTACATCTCTGCGCCGGTAAGGCTCGTTATAAAAAATGGATAGTGCAGTGATCTCGTCCTTATGCTCTTCCAGAAACGCTTTGAAATTCTGTACTAAGGTCTCGGCTTGTTTCTTCTGCTCTTTGTCCCACCCGGCATAGGTCACCTCATCGGTATTTACCACATCAATGATCTGCTCTTTCGTCTTGCGTACATCGTCTATGTACTCAATGATATCCCCGGTAAAAGTAGAGGAAGCTTGTTCAATCAGTTTCTTTTTAGCCGCTTCTTCATCACCACCGGTACCCCCCTCACTTTCAGGTTTGGCAGCCAGGTCCTCAATGGCATCCGGGTTAAAGGCATCCAACAGTTCATGTGTTACCTGATTGATGGTTTTGCCTGTTTTTTCTTTAAAGGCTTCTCTGTCCGTTTCATCCAGTTGCTTTTCCAGCCGAGCCAAACGGTTTGCTGCCGAAATGAAAAAATCTTCATCCTCACTGCCCATCATAATACCAAACAGCAGGTCTTTCATTGGCACCGTGCGTTTTCGCTCCAGAGGTCGGCTGTCCGTTTTCACGGACTTGGTTACGCCTACCGCATCCACAATCACAAAATGGGTTTTATCGGTCTTGGCAGAGGGTGTTACTTTGATCAAACCTTCTTTGTCCAGCGTTCGGGTCCCGCGACCTTTCATCTGCTCGAAGTAATTCCGGCTCTTCACATCCCGCATAAACAGCAGGCATTCTAAAGGCTTTACATCCGTGCCTGTGGCAATCATATCCACGGTGACCGCAATTCTCGGATAGTACTCATTCCGAAATTGAGCCAACACCGACTTAGGATCTTCCTCGATCTTGTAGGTCACCTTCTTGCAGAAATCATTGCTTTCGGCAAACTCCTCCCGAACCATCTGAATAATATCATCAGCGTGGCTGTCGGTCTTCGCAAAGATGAGGGTCTTGGGTACTTCGGTTCTTCCGGGAAAAATATCAGGTAGTTTATCTTTAAACGCCCGAATGATATTTCGAATCTGACTGGGGTTTACAATGTCCTTATCCAGGGAAGTGCCGGTGTATTCCACCTCATCCTCCAGTTGCTCCCAGCGGGTTTTACGGGTTAGCTTTTCCCGCTTGTCCACAAATTCTTCCGCCTCAATTTTAGCCCCATCCTTACTGATTTTGGTCTCAATGGTAAA
>JBBDIH010000029.1:0-1505 GCA_040880505.1 Minisyncoccota bacterium | reverse complement strand
ATGAAATCATTCAGGAAGTAGCCTCTGCAAGACAAACCGAGCGAGGAAACCGCCATGATGACAAACGCAGTGAAACGGCGATGGAAGACCGGAAGAGACAGGGGTATTTTTGACGTGGACGTGTGGCTATCCTGCTCCGAATCTTAGGAGATGACAATGAACCGGATTTTTCAATGGGCTCATACATTAAATATGATATATGAATAATGGTAAGTAGTTCTTTAAAAACTGATTCAAATAGTATTCATTTAATCTACGGGCCGAGAAAAGGTGGGACTACATTATTGCAGCGTTTAATTGACAGCGAGTTGGTTTTTTGTCATCCAACAGAGACAAAGTTGAAATTTTATTCTCAACTTCAGAACCAGGTTAATGCGGACAAACAAACTGGCAATTTCACATTTGATAATTACAAGAAGTATTTTCGTATAAAATACCAGGATGTAATTGATTTTGATCAAATTCGTTATGAGGAAATAATTATTTCCGGATTGGCAGGCATTGGTTCACTTAAAGAGTATGTTTTACTGCATCTTTATGCTACAATAGAGGCATCAAATGTAATAGAAGTAAATAATAGAAAGCTTTTTATCAAAGATGTGGGCGGAAATACAAAATACATTTTTGAAAACTTTTTAGGTGGCTTTCCTTCTGGAAAAATTGTGTCAATAAGGCGCAATCCTAAATGGGTAACACGAGCTGTTTTTAAAGACCGAACACGGAGAAGTATTAACCTTAACTTATCCCAAAAGATTGCTGAAATAATTGAACCAATAAAGGTTGATAAGACCCAGAAAAAGTATTTAAATAACCCCAATATTTTAACCATAAATTATGAGGAGTTAACAGAACATACACATGATATCATGAAAAAAGTAATGACTTTCTTTGATGTTAAATTTTCTGAAAATAATGTTTTTCCTACGATTAATGGAGAAAGGACTGTAGTCATAACGTCTTCCCGAAATACTGATCAAGTTTTTACCAAAAAAGGTGTTAAGCTATCAGATGATATCTCTACAACAGATAATCTTTTAATACACTTAGGCCCGTTGTTTTATTATGCAGAGATACTTATTGAGTGGTTGCCAGCAATTTTGATGAAGGGATTTAAACGACTTCAAGCATTTAATAAATCTTTGAAATAGGTAATCAATAGTATTTATTAAAATATTATTATTTATGAATATATCCACTGAATTAAATTCCATTTCCACGGTCCCCGGTCTCCAAGAGCCGCCGCCCGGGTCTACTGCCACCGGTCCACCGTCCCCGGTCTCCGGTCTCCAAGAACAATCTCATAACTCATAACTTCTTATAAAAAGTGATTAGCACAACTACACCAACAGAAGACACAAAATACCTCGACATGGATCTCCTTCGGTTCACAACAGCCGGTAGTGTGGATGACGGGAAAAGTACGCTTATTGGCAGGCTACTCTACGATTCTAAATCCATTTTTGAAGATCAAATGGAGGCGATTGAGAAAACCAGCAGGAGCAGCG
>JBBDIH010000028.1:0-1509 GCA_040880505.1 Minisyncoccota bacterium | reverse complement strand
GAGCTTACATTCTAACTAGTGCATCTTGGTCGGAAAGCTGCCGGGGACTCATACGCGGGGTAGCTCTTTGCTGGCCCGTTATCTAGGTCACCCCGGCAGCCCCAGTTCACGATTTTAATCCAAGAAAATAGAACATTTTTATAATGGGAATCTAAAGGCCCGTTATGCGCTGGGTCGTTATGCACCTTTTTAAAATTTCGATATAAACGCATTTTGTAGATGTTAAACTTACAAGAAATACTTACCTCCCTTTCAAATCAGAGACCTCTATTTCACTCCGAAGCTGATTTTCAACATTCACTGGCATGGTCTATACATAAAAATTATCCTCATGCTAAAATTAGACTGGAACGCCCATGTGTTGGACGAAATGGACGTATATATTTAGATGTCTGGATCAGACTTGGAGATAAACGTATTGGCATTGAACTGAAGTATAAGACTAAGAAACTTCATACCACTATAGAGAATGAAGAATATAAGTTGAGAAACCAAAGTGCACAGGATATCGGAAGATATGATTTACTATCTGATTTGTTAAGAATGGAAGGACTCCTTGAATCAAAGTACTTGGATTACGGTTTTACTATTTTTCTTACAAATGATTCTGGATACTGGAATGATAGCGGTCGACGGAATCGCGTGGATGAAGATTTTCGAATTCGAGAAGGACGTTCAATCGAAGGACAGTTAGCATGGGCTAGTCATGCATCAGATGGAATAAGAAGAGGACGAGAAGAGCCAATTTTAATTAGTGGCAGGTACATGACTTCATGGTCTCAATATTCAAAGGTAGAGGAAAGTTCATTCAGATATTTGCTCTGGGAAGCAAATTTAGGGAGCGGTGCATAACAACCGCATTAACGGCGGACGCAGTCGTGGCTTTGATTAAATTTCTTGCCAATGATTGTTCAAATGAGTAGCCTTTAAAAAAATTATAATCCCTGCGCCGGTTATGCGGTAGGCCGTTATAGGGCTTCAATTTTTCCCCATGAAAAAGACAATTTGGATATCAATTTTTCTCGTAAGCCTTTTTCTTCTCTTGTATGTAGGAGCTTGGTTCATGGCTCCCGGAGCTTATCCAAGAGCAGAGTATTATGAGTTTGATATCCCCGAAGATTCTCTCATTTCAATAATTGAAACCGTAAAATATGAAAATCCAGATTTTATACTTCCTGATAGTGTTAGAATGCCGAACGGGAGTTTCACTGAATTAAGAGATGGACGTAGAGATAGTGCAGATCATTGGTATTCAATCTATTTCTATTATCCAGATAAAAATAAAATTCTTAAAACATGGACAAGACCGATAAACGAAAATTCTACAAGATTTGCATTTGCAGGTATAAACAGTGGAATGACATTAGGGAATTGGAGGAAGATAAATGAAAGCTTTTGGTGGTGGAAAAATCAACCTGATATTGATGAATTTGAGCAACGAATTCTGCAAAAAATTAATACTGAACTTAACTCAAATCTTTAATTCAAAATCAACCAGCCCTATAACAA
>JBBDIH010000027.1:0-1512 GCA_040880505.1 Minisyncoccota bacterium | reverse complement strand
TAACTCTCATATCTTTACCTAATATTATTACGTCAATTGGAAACTTCATCCCAGCCGTGTGTATCCCCCACCTTGATTTAAAGTAAACAGATCTTGGAAACTTTTCTCCAATAAGTCCTTTTATTTTTTCAAAGTAATCAAGAGTTCTAATATTTTCTACAATAATATTTTTTTTAGTTTTATTTACAAGCTTCATATTAATATTATTAAGACCATCGGGCACCAACTTTGTAATGTTCCAGAATTTCATAAACAACGTAAGCAATAATTATAATAAGAACATATATAGCTAATAGTAATGGATAACTAAGACTGACCTCTTGAATAACGTCTGTGAAGGTAATAGTAAGCCAAGATACTACCGAGACAGACCCTGAAACTGTCATGAATCTATCCCAGGAAGGAGAAAGTTTTTTTATTTCTTTATCTTTAACCACAGATAATAACTTCTCCGTAATCGGACCTGACAATAATATTCCGTTAATGATGATCACAGCAATAACTGTTTGCATAAAGATAAACTTAGAAGAAAAGGATATGGCCTCATGAAAGATAAATAAAACACTAATAAAATCTATTGCCAAACCAAACCAGATAACATTACTGAAGCTTGATAATAATCCATAAAGATGCTTTTCAAAAGTTTCCGAGTACTTTGTTAGTATAAAAACAAAATCAAGAACCAAAACTGTCCCAATAGTTAGTATGGAATGAAAACTATGACCTATATGGAATATTTGTTGATAAGTAGGTAACCCTTCAAACCAAACGGGGATACTGATAATAATAGAAGCTAAGATCAACTCAAGTCCATAAAAGATAGAAATATTTTTAGAAAAACTGTCTGGAGAAAATTTACGCCACAAAGCTCCAGCAAGGTACACTCCAAAAAATAGATAGAAAAACATAGAAAGATTTTGCATGGATACGAATACCTCTTTAGCGTTAATGGTCAATGAAATGCCTTCATGAGCTAAAACTAACGCTGGATAAAAAATATTAAATCCAATCCAGTTTAAGAATGCTAAAAATACCCCTAATGACAAAGGCCCAAACATTTTACCAGAGGTTTCTCTTAAAACCTCAGATTTTTCTCGTTTGGTTTTTTTACTTTTTATATAAAAATAAATTCCCCACAAACAAGAAGCTCCCGCCAAAGCAAAGCCCAATTGCCTTAAAAAAAATAATATTTCAAAAATACTTATACTGAACATAAAAATTTATTTCTTAAACCAAAAAAATATTACCCCTATTAAGTATAATAAGCGAGCCGAGAGCCAATAGTAAAAATTACCGGTCCAATAAGTAGGCAGACCGACAATTATCATAATTCCCGCCAGTATAAATAACACCCAGCTAATTTTTATACTTGAAAAATTAATCATAAATTCCAAGGAGTTAAAATTTCATATCCATTTTTTGTTATGGCTATAGTTTTTTCAAAGTGAGCACTTAGACTACCATCATCAGTACAAAAACTTTCATCTGAATCCTGAATAATATCTTCAGAAC
>JBBDIH010000026.1:0-8398 GCA_040880505.1 Minisyncoccota bacterium | reverse complement strand
AATCAAGAAAAGGGAAGAACAAGCCCATATCTACCGTACAGGCTTGGAGGATCATAAAGAATGCGTGTGAGGCTGTGGGGTTGTATGAAAATGTAGCTACTCATTCATTACGAAAGACTTTTTGTGCAAATGTATATAAAACCTCTGGAAATGATATTGTAGCCACCCAATATCTTATGGGACATAAAGACCCAATTACAACTCTGCACTATTTGGCACAAAACCAGGAAAAATTAGATGAGTTTGTTTTGAATCAATAATTAAAAGTGAGGTCAGTCAATTTCGCCATTTTCAATTAAAGATTTTATTATATCCCATAAACGTCGCTCAGTAATATCTAAATCCGGGTTTTGGTCTAATAACTTTTTTACTATACGGGATATTATAAATTTCCCATCTGGTTTTCTGAATTGTTCAATATTAATCTTTTGAATTAATTCTAAAGCTTTATCCTTTGATAACTTTACCCTCCAATCTGATTGTTGATTCAATTTCTCTATTTTTAATAGTTCCTCATGTTTCCTATTTAAACAATCCTCGAAAAAATCTGCATGAGGGAGAATTTCTTCGAGGATTAATGCTTTTTGGTAATAGGAATCAATTAAGTTGTATGCATAGACGTCAATTTCACGAGAGGATATTTGAGTGTTATTTATAAGATTTTTCTCAAGGTCAGCAACTTCTTTTCTCAACTTATCAATAAACGAAGTAAAGCCTGTTGAAACATTATTTTCAATTATGTAGGAGGTCATATCAATGTAAAGATTAGTTTCTTCTAAACTATTTAATCCCTGTCTTTCACAAAGTGCTTTAAATTCGCCAACGAAGCTTTTGAGTTGAATTATTTCATCTTGATTTAATCCATTCTTTAATAGGTTTATGATCTCATTAAAATCACTTATTGCCTGTTCATAGCTATGAATTATGGCAATCCTAATTAATTCAGAGTTTGTTCTATGACACCACTTTTCTTTTAGTTGTGTGCAAATAAATTCATGTAATTCATACCACTTCATAAGACAATTATTTTTCAAAAATATAAGTGATTAAAAATGGAAATGATCATCATTTCAATTTTATTGCTCATCATTTCTATATCTCATTCAATTACCTGCTTTATAATCACGCAAAATTAAATTCTTAAAGTTGAGGTGAATGAATATGGATGAAAACAGAAACATTTTTGTAACAGACCAAGCAAGATTCGAAGAG
Source organism: Minisyncoccota bacterium (assembly GCA_040880505.1). Lineage (GTDB taxonomy): Bacteria > Patescibacteriota > Minisyncoccia > UBA6257 > GWB1-50-10 > JBBDIH01. The sequence goes on along the minus strand of JBBDIH010000026.1, from coordinate 7,186 downwards.
TTTCTTGAAACTAAATTCAGAGAGATCTTAAAAGATGAGCTTCCAAAGGTTGTAAAATCAGTTATTAAAAAAGATTGGCTGACTAAGGAAGAATTGATTGAATTTACAGGTTGGAGCGGAAGAACCATCCAGCACATGCGTGATACTAAGCAAATCCCTTATTCCCAGCATGGCCGGAAGATATTATATCCAAGAGAAGGAATTTTGAAGTTCCTGGAGAAGCATTATGTCAAGACAAAAGCAGATAGGTAGGAGGATACTATGAAAGGACAATCAAAGCTCAGGTTAATCAATACCTATATTTGGGACCAACCTTGGTTTATTGAATTAAATAATGAGGAAAAACTTTCTTATTTCTATATGCACATAAAGTGTAGTGATGTCGGTATTTATCTTCATAGCGAAAAAGCAATGATGAACCATCTTGGTCATACGTTTACTTTTACAGAAATAATGGAATGGCTAAATAAAAAACGAGAGAATGTTATAGACCTTGGAAATGATATCTTATTATTTCAGTGGTTTATTAAAGATCATTCAAAAAGAGGGACTAAAATAAAACCGACTTCAAATCCGGATCTGGGAAAGGTAAGGGAGGCAATAGATAGTGAGGTACTTGATCATCTGATTATCAACGGTACATTTTCACCAGAGTGTAAATATTTCGAATTTGGTATATCCGAGAGTATCATCGAGAATAAATCATATTCAACTCATCGAAAGAATGGGAAGGAGTACTCTCCATATGAGGAAATGGTGAAAACAGTTAAGGCTTACATAAACCATGAGGAAAGCTTAGGTAAGCCATTCCAAAGGTTTATTGAAGGTTTACCTAAGGTTTTGCAAAACGTACTAATTACAAATCCTGCTAATAATGAGACACAGGATCAGACACAGATTCAAGCTCAATCGGTTTATAAGGAATTAGCTAAAGGATTCAAGTTTGACTGTGCAGATTTCTTGATTGAAGAAGAAGTGAAGAGTGATTTAGAATCAATTGGCTCTTTAGTTGAAAACGTCGATGAATGGATTCTATGTAAGAAAAAGGAGTACAGAGAGCTAAGATCAGGTAAAAATGACTGGAGGAGTTTTCTTAAATATATTTCTGAATAGATTGCTCAACTTTAATTAATTGGAGTAAACTATCAATCACTTCTGCTTATGTTTAGTTTAAATAGGTCAAAAAGATATGTGATATATGGAGGGTTATTAAATAGATTACACAACTTTCTATTTATTGACTTATAATTTGATATGAAATATTCGGTTAAATATGCATCGGTAATGTTATTTGCATTATTACTGTCATTAGACTTGATTGCACAAGTTAATTCAGGAAATGAAATTGAACTCCCTTTTAACAATTCTGAATACCAAACAGATGGTAATTATTTTAGGGCAGTTCAAAGTGGGGAGAGTTCTGCCAAAGCTACTTCAAAGAAAATTGCCTTGATTAATGCAAGAGCGGAGTTAGCCAGTATTATTAGTGTTCATGTGAATAGAGTAATACATAGTTATGTGAAAGAGAAAGTTGCGGATGTTCAGGGGGAATTTGACTCAGTTTATTATGAATTATCAAGCGAGAGGACTGCTCAGTTACTAACGAATGTCAATATTATTGGAGAGAAGCTGTATTTGGATGATGAGGGCAATTATACAACATGGCTTGCCATAGAGATGAAAAAGGATGATGTACTAAATCATCTTGATGATAGCATAAAGCTTGATAGTTTAAATGCAATTGATGTGCATGATGAGCTTTTTAGAAATCTTTTTAATGAAAAAAATGACAACCAATGAACAGGATATTACTAACTATTATACTTGTACTGCTAAGCATATTTGAGGTTCAATCTCAAGAAAAGGCCTTCATTCGGGAATACACATACATTGCAGGTGAAACAGACAGTAAGGTTACAGCCCGTCAGAAAGCCCTTGAACAAGTCAAAGTATTACTCATTGAAGAGTTGGGAACCTACATTGAAACATGGGCAAATTATAACGTGGCTGAAGGTGAAGAAATCAATGAATCATTTTTTAAACAAGAAATAAAGACTATTTCTGCTGGTATTACTGAAACAAAAGTAATAGATGAAACATGGAACGGATATGAATTTTATGTAAAAGCTCAAATGGAAGCTGATCCCAATGAGGTGGTAAGGAGAATCAATCAAACATTATCTGCCAGGAGAAGTAGTGCGGTAATTGATAGCTTAAGGTTGCTTATAGATAATTCAGCTGATGAGATAAAGTTGCGTAGTAAAGAGTTGGATAGAATCAGAGATCAGTTGAATGACCAGAAGAAAGAGGTTGAAGAAAAAGAGAATGCGATCAGTTCATTGAACCGACAATTGGCAAATGCTAAAAGAGACCTTAACCGTTATCAAGAGGAAGAGCAACGAATAATATCTGAATTAAAATCTATTCAGAACACTATTCAAAAAAGCACCAATAAGGCTATTGAAAATGTTATTCTTGGAATGACTCCCGAAGAAGTAATTAAGGTAGCAGGAAAACCGAGAACTATAGATGACTGCAGGGATGACGAAGCTTTTAATTATGGAAGAGTTTGGGTAATAATTGAAAGTGGAGTAGTATCATTAATTATTGATTCAAGAGATTACCGTAGTTGTACCAGGACAAGTTGGTATAGGATTATGGATAAAAGAATTATTAAAGGTCAATGACGGTAATAATTACTTTTAGAGTTTTAAATAATTAAAGTAATTCAGTTAAATAAAAAAATGGTTGATGGAGAAAGAAAGGCTTATTGGTAGTGTCTAATTACAAATCACTTTTCGTTTCTTTTACAAAATGAGCATATAGAAATGAATTGATCATTCAAACTTTACGAATGAGGTAAATGTCATCATTGGCTTTACTTATCTGCAGCGTACTGTTAGCTTTAATCTTCAATTCGTTGTTATACAGGTCAGCCCCAATTCGTAATTTTCCGCTTCTTTCTTTTTTGTCATGGGAGCCAATGGTATAAGTGGCCGGGTAATTTTTCCGGTTTATTCGAACGGTGATATCGTGAACGACCGGTTCACCAGGTTTTTCACTTGGAAAGAGAAATTTATTGTCAGTGACGATTCTAATCAGGTTTGAACTCGCGTCCTTTTCACTGATGTTATTTACTATGATTTTACGTGGTTTATCAGGCATTGCTTTAATTGGTTAAGTTTGCGAAAGGGAGTTGTCCAAATTGGTTGCGATACATATTCAGGAGTTCTATTTCCACATTTCTGGGATCTTGAGTAGGGGTTCTTCTCCAGGCAATCATTAAATTTTTATGGTGCTTTAGCTGCCAGATATAACGGCCTCCCCAGTGTCCTGCTTTTTTCGACTGTCCAAACCGGAGATACTGCCGAAGTCTCGATTTAAGGGTAGCACTACCGCTATTTAAGCTACCCGCTTTCCCGATATAAACTACTTTTGACTCCGGATTGAAGTTTTGCAACAACACCTCTTCATCTACATTTGGGTCTTTTCCTTTAAAAAATCCTCCTACACCGGGATTAATAAACTCTGCCTGGTCATAAAAAGGGTTCCATATTACATAAACCCCAATGGAATCAGGAATAACTGAACTGTCGATCCAAAGGTCTTGAATCTTTTTGAAGCCCGTGAATCCAAACTTCTTTAAATCATCAATCTCATTAAAATCCATATCTGATCTATTATTTAGGATGTACTGAAAAATATAATGTCGGAGTGTCAATAGGTGTCATCTTGAATATATATAATGCAATAGAGAGAAATGTTACCATTTATATTTGTTTTTTAATATGTTATCTAATAACCAATCTTAGATGTAAGTAGCGGGTACATCTTGCTAATCAAAAATAATTTAAGATGAAAAAGAGAATAGTTTTTTGGGGAATTTTATTAACTCTACAGTTTAATGTAAATATAAAGGCACAACCTGTTTATGCTGGTGGATCAGGTACAATAGGTGATCCATATCAAATCTCGACGGTAGAACAGCTACAAGATGTTGAATTAAATACAGACAAACATTTTATCCAGATTAATGATATAGATGCGAGCGCTACAATAGCTTGGAACGATAGCTTAGGATTTAATCCAATTGGTGACGATGTAATAAGGTTTACAGGTAGTTACAACGGGAATAATTTTGAAATATCGAACTTAGTAATTAATCAACCAGGAAATAGTACAATTGGCTTATTCGGATATACTCATTATGCAGAGATAAGCAATATTAACTTGGTAAATGCTACTATAATAGGGGGGTATCAAACTGGGGGAATTGTAGCATACTTAAGAAATGGGATTTTACGAAATTCATCATTTGATGGTATTGTAGAAGGAAAATATTCTTACGGTACTAAAACAGATAATGTTGGTGGGCTTGTTGGCTCAAATGGCTCATCTGATATTCATAATTCATATGTAAACGCTTTGGTTGTTGGTGGTAGTAAAGTTGGTGGTTTAGTTGGATACCATTTAAGCGGAAATATTGTTGAATCATATTCTGAAGGTAATGTTGATGGAGAAGAAAGCGTTGGAGGATTAGTAGGTACAAGTGGTTTTGGTACTGGTTTAATAGTTAACTCGTACAGCACAAGTAAAGTGACTGGATCCGTCGAAGTGGGAGGATTAGTAGGAGTTAATAGTACAGAGGGGACAATCAGAAATAGTTATTCAGTAGGAGAGGTAATTGGAAGTACAGATATAGGCGGATTAGTTGGTTTAAATGGCAATATTATTGAAAACAGTTATTGGGACTCTGAAGCATCAAACCAAACTACCGGTGTTGGAAGGGGAAGTTCTGATGGGACAAATGGTTTAACGACTGAAGGGATGAAAGGAAACTCCGCTGTTCTTTACATGACCAATTTTAGCTGGGGTGAAGTATGGGCTTCGGTTCCTTCGGTATATCCCAAATTACTTTGGTCTATTCCATACACATCAATCCTATCATATTCTTCTCCAAGTGTGATAACAGGTGCACAAAGATTTGATGTTAGCATTCAGTTAAGCAATACAGGTGGATTAATTGACACAACAGATGTTTTGCTAATCGATACTGCTGGTATAATTATTGATATATCTGAGGGAATAATATTAGAGCCAAAAGGAGAAACTTCATTAACACTAAGTTGGCAAACCAATGAACAAACAGAAGGGACATTTAAATTTTTTATAGAAACCCGATATGAAAGGGACTCTGTTTCGGTTGAGGTACTTCAAAAGCCTGCTAAGGTTGTTTTAAGCTCTCCCGCCACCAATACTGAGAATGTCGGATTGCTGCCTGAATTTGCTTGGGCTGAAGCATCCCTTGCGGAAATATATCAGATACAAATTTCAACAGATCAAAGTTTTACTAATACGATAATTAGTGTGGATAGTCTGCAATCTCTCAGCTATCAGATTCAAGATTCACTGGAGTATCTAACTGATTATTATTGGAGAGTACAGGCTAAAAGTCAGATTGGGAATGGTGAATGGAGTGATACGCTTTCATTCACCACAATCATTGAAAAACCCAATATACCTGTCCTTGCAACTCCAGAAAATCAATCTTCAGAGGTATCCATAACACCTCAACTAATTTGGAATGCATCAAGCCGAGCTGAAGACTATAGAGTTCAATTATCACCAGACTCAGCCTTTACAAACATCATTTCAGATACTTCGGGTATCACAAACTCATATATAAGTGTTGGGCCACTGAGTTTTAATACCAACTACTATTGGAGAGTTAAGGCATTAAACATCGGTGGTGAAAGTGCATGGAGTGAGACATTTAACTTTTTTACAGAATATGCACTCCCAGCTCCTGTAATTGTCGGTCCTGAAATACATGAAAGTGAAACTGAAATACCGGTTCGTTTTGAGTGGGATCCTGTAGACACCGCTACTGATTATGCTTTAGAGGTATCGCCTGATAGTTTGTTTTCAACAAAATTGGATTTGAGTAATGTTCTAACCGAATCTGAAAAAGCTAAAGCCAGTTCATGGACCATTTCTCAAATTGTTTCAAATTTGGATTTTGAGACTCGATATTATTGGCGAGTACGGGCCATTAACAAAGATGGTTATAGTGATTGGACTACAATTAGAAGCATATTGACTGAAAATGCACCAATTGAGGGGAAGGTGGTATTAAATACTCCTATAAATAGTGCTACTGAAGTTAGCTTTCCGGCAGTCCTTTCCTGGATTACTTTTAATGAAGCGGAATACTACAATATTCAGATATCAGAATCTGCATCATTTGATACTACTATTTATGTGACTGGCATTACAGGTATATCATTCAGCATAAGTCAACTACAAGACACCACGAAATATCACTGGCGGGTTCGGGCCAGCGTGAATAATCAGCTAACCGCTTGGAGTGAGGTTTGGACTTTTAGTACTCAGTTGAGAGTACCAGATGTTCCATCTTGGACTCCTGAAAATAATGAAGAAGATGTTTCCAGTTCACCGCTTTTATCTTGGAATGAGTCAGCAAGAGCAAGTAGTTATGATCTACAAATAAGTACAATCCCTGAGTTTAGTTCAATTGTTATAGATGAACAGCAAATAGATAGTACTGAATATCAGGTGGTCACCGAGCTGGAATCTAATACAACATATTATTGGCATGTTCGTGCGGGAAATCAGACTGGTGTAAGTGACTGGTCGAATACTCTTCGATTTACAACAGAACTTACAACAAGTACTGAAATCGATGGATTACCTGGTAAGTTTACTTTAAATCAAAACTATCCTAATCCTTTCAACCCAACTACTAAGATTAGCTATGGTATACCAGAAGCAGCAGAAGTAGAATTGACCATCTATAATATGCTGGGTCAAAAGGTATCCACATTGGTATACGGAAAACAATCAGCTGGCTGGCATACTGTAACATTCGATGCCTCAGGTCTATCCAGTGGATTGTATATTTATCGAATTAAGGCGGGTGAGTTTATAAGTACTAAGAAGCTGATGCTGATGAAGTAGTTCATATCCTGCTGTGGAGCTGTGGAGATTAAAATGATGAAAATCACGCACAGAATTAGATGTTTCATTTTGCACTTTTTTAGCAGATTGTTGTACCCTTGTTGTACCAAAAATAAAAAGGATCAGTAAAAACAGTGCTTTACTGATCCTTTTGTACCGCTGATCGGACTCGAACCGATACGGGCATTTTAATACCCATTGGATTTTA
>JBBDIH010000025.1:0-8426 GCA_040880505.1 Minisyncoccota bacterium | reverse complement strand
AACGCTGAAGCTCTTTACAGAGATCCATCGTCAGGAGTAATAAACGAAGGAGAATTTCCTCCAAGAGTTGGAGAGAAAACTCAGTACACAGTTCACTGGATTATAACAAACCACTCAACCGATATTAACAACACTAAAGTGACAGCCACATTACCTGAAAGTGTTGAATGGAATGGAGTAATAAGTAGCAACGTTGATACTGAGCCAACTTACAATGAAAGTAGTAGAGAGATTGTTTGGGAGATATCAAAAATACAGGCTACGAAAGGAATAATATCCCTACCTGTAGAAACTGTATTTCAAATTGAAGCCACTCCAACCGAGAGTATGGTTAATCAATATCAACCATTAATGTCAGAGACTAACCTAACCACAGTTGATAACTTTACCGGAGCAACTCTAATCTCTAGAGACAATCCTTTAAGCACTGATTTAATAGATGATTTAACTACCGATAATCTAGATGGAGTAGTTAGGCAATCTCAGTAAGAAATAAATGAAATAAAAAAACCTTTCGCAAATAATTATTTGCGAAAGGTTTCTATTACTATTGGGAAAATATCGATGTCTTGTTTTTAGCATGAATCAATGCATTATACTCAATCAATATCCTATTGAAGTCGGGCGCATGCAAATGATGGATACCTAATGCCAATTTAACTTTTCCATTATATTTAACAATAACTGGGACTTCTCCCATATCAGTACGAACCTTTTTTTTAACTTTCATTATTTTATCATGAGGATAGTCTCCGTTTTTCAAAATAAAAATATAAGCTTTATTTTGATTTTGGATCTTTACATCATGAAGAGATCTCATAATAATTCTCCATTGCCAATGAAATGATAAGTTAGGATTAAGTTCATATATCGCATCTGCAAACTGCATAAAATTATCCAGGGCAAATTCTTCCACTATAGATAATCCTTCTTGTTTTATTTGTTCTCTAACAAAAAATCTATACGGAAGTCCTGTCGGCCTTAATACAATAAAAGGTGCTGAATTTGTACATACCAAAGGTAATTCTCTAACATCAACATGCTCATCAAAAACCTTCTTTTTGTATTTAGTAATAGATATTGGTGAATTTACAATAATAGGAGGTACCTTAAAATCTATTATGTCTCCTCTTCTATCGTAATCACCAATATATAAGACTTTATGATACCTTTTTGGTACTGGATGTCTCGAAATGATAATCGATTCTGATTTCAACATAATGTATACCCATTTATTTATTATAATTATAAAAGAACACTTCACTTTAAAATATTAAAGCTGTGTGTTATTATACGTTTAAAATCATAATATGTAAAGAAACAGTAAGTCCCTTAATTAAGCAATAAAAAAATGTATAACTATAGTGACAAAGAGAGAATTAAAAAGGACAAAACCCTTCCTGACTCTATAAGATATATTGCTCGTATGTATCCTGATAATCAGGTTAATAGGCAATCATATGGTGGCTTACCTCATCTTGGTAATGCTTTATGGGGGTCATGGAGCTTACAGAAAATCCAAAAAGCGTATGAATCGTACGACAATTACAGCCTTTCAAAAAACTTACTTATTGATGGATTCAAGCATCCAAAAAAAGATAAAGTGAGACTAGGCACTGGTAGTCCTGCTCGTTTTAATCCGTTTAATCAGTGTATCGATGCAATAAAAAACACCCTATCCAATAGGATTCTTTCAGACTATCCTCTTGCTGCTGGCGATGATGATCATAAGGAATGCGTTGTAAAATATTTTAATAATAATTATCCCAATAAAATTAATAAGGAAAATATTATATTCACCCATTCAAGTACTCAAGGATTTAAGCTTATTATGGAGTCTATCTTAGACTATGGAGATATTGTTATAATGACAGAACCAACTTATGGTTTATTTTCTTTTATCCCAGAAAGAACAGGGGGAAGAGTAAGATTTTTAAAACTTACAAGTAAGGATAATTGGAAAATAAATCCAAAAGAGCTAGAAGGGTTAATTCTTTCAATAAATAAAGAATTGAAAGAGGACTATGATAAAAATCGAGGAAAGTATATTTTTAGACGATCTGACACATCCCCAAAAGTTTCAGCTTTTGTTCATATAAATCCACATAATCCCACAGGGATAGTTTATGGACGAAAAAACAAATCTTTATTAAAGAAAATATCAAATATTTGCAAAAACTCTGGGGTATTCCTAATCGATGATTTAGCCTACAGCGGCTTAGAATATGATAGAAATGAAACAGCTCTACCTATATATAGTATTAAAGGACATTTCGATAATACAATAACTCTTCATACACTTTCTAAATCATATGGATTATCTGGTTTAAGGTCAGGAATAATTATTTGCAATGAGGTGGTAAGTTCATTAATTAGAGATAAGATATTTCAAACGTCTGACTCTCTATCAATACTACAATCATCCGCAATGTCTACAATATTCTCTCTTAAAGAAAATATTCAAAAAGAAAAAGAAAAATATTTATCCTACGTCACGAATCAGTATTACGAAAGATTTATCTTTGTAAAATCAATTATAGATGGTAGTAATACACTCAAAAACTCGGAAAAAAAGATATTTAATAAAATACTCAAGAAAACAAACCTTAATATTAGCTCCAATAAAATTTTTAAAGGAATTCATAATGTTGAAATAATAATCAAACCTGAATCAGGATTCTTCGTGTTATTAGATTTAAGTAACATACTCGGAAAATCCTACAAAGGATTCAATATCATTGATGATAAAACTTTACTACAGTTTTTATACACATCTGGAAACATAAAAGTCTTAACTGGAAATGCTTTTTACTGGGGAGATGACAATCAACTCGTTGCCAGAGTAACTATTGCATTGGAATACAGTGATTTATTGGATAGTTTTCAACGACTTAAATCATCTATAGAATCATTAATATGACAATATATATAGCTTCTTCAAAAAAACATGCAGGAAAAATAGAGGAGGATATTTTTATTCGTGATACATACATAAACAAAGGAATTGATTCAGAAATAACTACCTTAGAAAAAATTACAAAAAAAGCTAAAGCATCAGACGTCGTAATACTAAAAAGTATTTGGGGGTATCACAGAAATTATAAAAAGTTTCTCAAGCAATTAACCATCCTCGAAAAAAATAATGTAAAGTTAATAAACGATTATGTATTCATTAGGTGGAACATTGAAAAAGATAAATATTTAGATGATATGAAAGATTTTAATATAATTCCAACCCTCTCTTTGAGTACAAAGAGATTTAATACGTACTCTGACCTTGTAGATAAACTATCAAATATAGGAACATTGCTGAACTCTAATAAATTAGTAATTAAACCAACAATATCAGAGAGTGGTTATTTAACTTATATATATGATACAACTAAAAAGAATCGACTTGTTATCAACGCACTAAAAGAAAACCAAAGCTACAATTTTATAGTGCAACCATATAGATCTTCAATTTCTAAAGGAGAACTATCAATAATTGTCATTAATGGTAAAATTCTCTATGGTGTAAGAAGGTTCCCAGGAATTTTTCAAAAGAAGAAAAACACAGAATACTTAGAATTAAATGCCATTCCAACATCAATAAAAAGAGATATCAGTGTTCTTAGAAGATTTTTTAATAAAAAATTTGGCACTCTACCAAAGATATGTAGGATTGATTTTTTAAATAATAATATGAAATATGAAATTCTTGAAGTTGAACTAATTGATCCAGATCTATTTTTCAGGCTGATTCCGGAAACAATACTGCACAAAAGTATATACAAAATTGTAAATAACTTTTTAAAAAGATGAATATTATAAATAAGAAAAAATTAAAAAAAGAGAGTAAATCATGGAAAGGACTTATGATTGATACCGCCAGACATATGCCTTCAATAGAATATCTCTATAAAACAATAGATAAGTTAAGTATGCTTGGTTTAAATAAACTACATCTTCATCTTTCTGATGATCAGGGGTTTAGAATTGAGAGTAAAAAATATCCAAAATTAAATACAATAGGAAGTTTCAGAAGAGAGACAGTTGTAGGGAGAAATTTTCCTTCAAAGTGGACAAATTATGCGAATTATATTGGTGATGGCGAACCATATAACGGGTATTATACTCAGCTCAAACTAAAGAAAATTGTTTCGTATGCAAATTCAAAAAATATCGATATTGTCCCCGAGATAGATATTCCAGGACATTCTACCGCTATTTTAGCCTCGTACCCGAAGTACTCGGCAGGAAGACCGCCAATTGAAACCGCAACATATTGGGGAAAGTTTGATGCTGGTATAAGTAATACGGAAGAATCGATAAAATTTCTTAAGAATATATTTGATGAGGTAATAGAGATATTTAATCCGAAATACATCCATATTGGGGGAGATGAAGTTAATTTAAGAAATTATACCAGTGAATCAGAAGTGTTTGACATTTTACGAAGTGTTATAAAACACATTAACAACAGAGGGGTAAAAGCGATTGTTTGGGAAGAATATGCTAAGTCTGTAATAGGCACGGATAATATTGTAATGAATTGGAAAGAATTAACGAACGGGTATGAGCTTCTTAAGATGGGTGCAAATGTCATAATTTGCACCAGAGAATATTTCTATTTTGATAGAAATCAAAAAGATTCTCCGAATGAACCATTATCCATAGGTGAAATAATAACTTCTAAAAAAGTCTCTGATTTCAAAATCGATGATTCAATTTTGAATAATTACAGAGATTCAATAATCGGAATCCAAGCTAACTTATGGACAGAGTACTTAAGCACCGAAAAACTTATGGATTATATGCTCTATCCAAGACTAGAGGTGTTTTCTAAAATTGAAATATAATATGAAAAACAATTTTGAAAACTTTGAAAAGGAAAACACCCCGGAATATTATCTTAATAATGTTGTGGATAAATTTGTTGCGAAAGTTCATCTAGAAAAGGATGTCTTAGAGCACCTTTCTATAATGCAATTTGCTCCAAGCGGATTTTTTGAGGAAGAAAACATCAGAGGTATTATTGAAAATTTCTTAGAATCTAAAATATCACCCAACGAGAAAATGTTGACTATATTTGTTAATGGCAAAGAATCAGATGTTGATAAAACATCCCCAATTATTAATGACTATAAAATGAAAAACGAAGAAGAGAATATTACTTTACTGAAGCATACATGGAATAATGATGCACCTGTAAGCATGGGACTCATTAGGGCTATTCCTGTTGAATTTATAAAAAGGTATTTAGAAAAAGAAAATATTAAAATAAATCCAATAATAGTAAGCAATGACGCGGATTCTGTAAGGTTTTCTGAAAATTATTTAGAAAACTTGGTCAGAGACTTAGGAGAGAACGAGTTTGGGGGTAGTGTCTCGAGGTTTGAACTTTCAGGAACCAACTTTTTGTATGACTTAAATATTATTCTTGGTGAAATTGATAGATCAATAAGAAGTTTTGGTCTTGAAGAAGAAGTATCTTTTAAAAGAGGTTATATCTACCCTGGGGGTTCTAATATGGCTTTTAGGCTGGATGATTATCCTGGATACGATTTAACAAAAAACAAAGGGGAAGATACTGATATTCTTATCAAGTTAGATGATTCCGGCGCTAAATTTAAGTATTTAAATAATTCGAAAGTTTATACAAATCCAAGACGCATAATAAATACTTTTAATAATAAAGGTTTTTTTCATGAATCTTGGAAAAACTGGGAAAATACTGGAGATGTTGGAAGAGAAAGAGGTGAACTTGAGAACAGAGATTATTCGTTAGAAGAAGTTGTTAATTACTTGAATGAATATTTTTCAAACAGATTGATGTACTTGTATAGAAAAAACTATCACAAAAATAATATTTCTGATTTTGCAAAATATTCCAATAATTATATAGAGAAAGTGTTGAGATATTTAAAAATTTTTTTAAAATCAGCAAGTATGCAAATTCCTGAATATAGTTTGGGTAAAATTAACTTATCGGATATTGAAAGTAAAGATGTGGAAAGTCGATTAAAAGAACATGAATTTATTGAAATTGTATAAACAAAGATGTACTAAAAATAAGGAGAGAATTAAATCAGTTTAGATATGGCATAAAAAGATTTACCGGAATATTTCAATTTTAAAAATCTATTAGAAGGAGCTCTTTCCATCTTTGTAAAGTTGTTTTCAATATAAATTATTTTGACTTATAATATTAACTACTATGTACAGAAAAGGAGCATCAGCGCTTATTATAGATAAAAATAATAAATTTCTCTTAGTCAATCTTGAGTCTTTTGAAGAAAAGTATTTTGCGGTTCCAGGAGGAGGCCAAGATAATAATGAAACCTTGGAGGAGGCTATTTATAGGGAAATAAAAGAGGAGCTCAATATATCTAAAAAATCTTTAAAGTTAGTAGGTTATAGTAAGGCACCTCTAAAAATTAAATTTAAAAAGATCAAGTTGAAACGAGATGGGAAAGAGTATGAAGGATCTGAGAGGTATTTCTTTGGATTTCGCTTTATAGGTGATGGCGAAGAGATAATACCTCAGGAAAATGAAGTAAGAAAGTGTGAATGGGTATCTATTGATGATTTGAAAAATTATTTGCTTTTTGACGATCAACTAGAAAATACTTTACAGAAAATAAAGGAATTATTTCCTTTTATAATAAAAGGTGAATAAAAACACAAAAAAACCAACACTTCTTTTTGTAGAAGAAGTTGAAAATACATTATCAAATAGAGTAATTTCTGATGAAAGTATTAACGTAGTTCTACTTAAATTTAAACAAAACACATCCTTTGATAATGCCTACATAAAGGAAAATTCTAGATTTCATTGTTTTGTCCTAGATAAAGACAGACCAATAAAAGATGAAGTTGAAAGATTTCGTAGATTTTGTATTAAAAATAGCTTAGAGATTAACTACTTTTACAACGACTCTGAATACAACCAAGAAAAAGTACAAAAATTTGCTTCCCTACTCAAACTTCCAGGTGCTTTAAATGAAAGACAGGCTCGTTTAGTTCGCGATAAAGTCGCGATGAAAGATGAAATGAAAAAGATAGGAATTCATACAATTTTATATGAAAAAATAAAATCAGTTAATGATATTCAAAATTTTGTGAAAAAGGGTAAAGGGTTTCCTGTAATCGTTAAGTGGCGCAGGGGATTATCATCAAAAGAAATATATAAAATTAATAACGAAGAGCAATTAAAAGAACTTAAGCTAGATTATTCTACTGGACGTTATATCGTTGAGAAATACTGCCCTTACTTAATTTGGTGCATTGATGCTCTCGTTCAAGAGGGTCAAGTAGTTGGTAGTTTTCTAACATGGCTTCCTTATACCAATCTAAGTTTTGCAGAAAAAAAAGAAAAATTTGCTCAAATAACAGTAAAAGAACGACCTGAAAATATAAATTTTGATGAAAATAAAATTGCTCAAAATATAATTAATCAGATTAAATTAAAAAATGGCTACCTACACCTTGAAGTCTTCGTTAACCAAGAAGGTAAACCAATTGTATGTGAATTTGCCTGGCGTACCCCCGGAGAACATATGTTATCAAATCACAGCTTATCATTTGAAATTGATGTTTATTCTTTATTGATCAACATTATAGTTGGGAGAAAAATAACTCCTATTGAATTAAAAGGGAAAAAGTGCGTTGGCGATATGTTCTTACCCCTAACTGAAGGAAGGGTATCTAGGATATCTTCCTATGACAAACTAAAATACTTAGATGGTGTTATTGCGGGAGAAATTAAATACAAGATAGGAGATATTATTAAGCCAAAAAGACAGTATACGGATTGTTCTGGTTGGTTACAAATTGAAGGAGAAAATAAAGAAGAAGTTTTAAGTAGAATGCTTAAGGTCTATAAAAGGTTTGAAATAGTAACCTCAATTTGATCATACAAATTCTTTTGACAAGTCTTATTCCCATAGAGCAACTCTAATCTCTAGAGATAATCCTTTAAGCACTGATTTAATAGACGATTCAACTACCGGTCCTCTAGATGGAGTAGTTAAGTAGTTAGAATAAAACAAAAACCTCTCTTCAAGAAACCTTTCTTGAAGAGAGGTTTTTATTTATATTGTCATTCTGCCGTGTCTCGCGTTTGGCGGAAGCGTTAGCGAAGCCCCGATAGTAAAGCAAAGCTCACTACGGGGTAGAAAATCCCGTTACTTTCCCGCCTGCCCCGATTTTACATCGGGGAGGACATAAATTAAAAGTTATCCACAGAAATTTAGGCCTCCCGAGGGCCTAAATTTCTGTGGATAACTTTGGTAGATAGGGAATTATGGATGGATTGCTTTTTATGCTCATGTGTTGTATAAAAACAGCAGTAACTAATAATATTAATAGCTTTAAGCAAAAGGTTTAGCTTGAAGCCATAAATCACAGAGGTGATTGATATGAAAAAAAGTATTTTATTGTTA
>JBBDIH010000024.1:0-1529 GCA_040880505.1 Minisyncoccota bacterium | reverse complement strand
ATCGATGGGGAATTCTAATTGTCGTCGGTGGGGACAAATAAATGTCGTCAATCAGATGTAGTTGCTACGAAAATAAGATTTACTGAAAAATGATAGCAATGTTTTATGTCATAACCTCACATGCAACTAACTGGTAGGCATATTATGTTTGTAGCACTACATATCGTTGTTTACAGGCAAATGAGACCAATTTTTTAAATTTTGCGGAACTTGAGTTAGATTGGGCAGATATGTGTGATGTAAATCTTCCTATTCCCAGCATAGAAAAACAAGAAGCCATAGTCACCATATACCACACCTTAGAAACCCGTAAACGCATCAACGAGCAGTTAAAAGAAAGCATTAAGCCGCTTTGTCCTGTGCTGATGAAAGGGGTTGTGGAGAGTATGGAAATGCAAACAGTAGAAAGTTAGGAATATGAGTAGAATAAACCCATTCAAACCTTCCGAGGAAGAAATAATTAGGACTTCAATCCCGAATAGACTTTATTCTCACGAGTTTGAAGCAGGTAGATTTTTTCAAGTAGTTCACGAAGATGAAGATGGAGCAACTATTCGCTTTGCACCGAGAACTATGCTTAAAGTTATCTACATTAAAGACCAAGAAGATATTGAAGGTTTTGAGATAATCAAACTTGTAAATGAAGCAGAGAAGGAAAGGGTTAAGCTAAGTAAATTCAACTTTGCCCAGTTAAAAGAATTTTTAAGGTTCATTAGTGAAATCGACTTAAAGGGCATCACAGCAAGAAGATTAAAAATCCTTGATGACCAAGAATTAGATGCTGACAGTATTCGTTCCGTGAAGACTTTGTTGTCAAAAGAAGGTGGTGCTGATTTAGTTGAAACCTTAATCAATGAAGGCATCATTTCATCAAAAGATATTGTAAATACATCATTTAGAAAAAGAGGATTACAAATATTTAAGAAGCTGAAAGACAACCCAGACTATTGGAAAACCTATGCTGATGAAAACGACATTAAAAAACACAGCGAAGAAAAAGTTTGGCAATATTTCTTTGAAAAAAATCAATGGATTTTCGGCTATGGGTTAGATTATCGTTATCAAGAAATTTTGCAAAGGGAAGTTCATTTGTCTGATGCAGAATTAGATGGCTCGAATACCGTCATCGGCGATTATCTCTTAGGGGATAATTTCTTTACAACCTTTATTGAGCTTAAGAAACCTACTACACCCCTTTTTGGAAGCAAAGGGAATAGATCAAATTCTTGGAAACTTTCAAATGACTTGATAGAATCTGTATCTCAAATTCTTGAACATAAAGCTTCGGGTTTAATTCGCTTAGATAAACAGCAATACATAAATGGTGAGCCAGTCGAACAAAAGGCATACGATTCAAAAGTATTATTAATCATTGGGAATTGGAAAGAGCTTGATAAAGCTGAATCGACTTTAGAACAGGAAATTAAAAAGAAGACTTTTGAATTATTCAGACGTGATAGTAGAAATGTGGATATTTTGACTTTTGATGAACTTTATGAACGAGCCCATTTCATTGCCGAGGGAGAAAA
>JBBDIH010000023.1:0-1543 GCA_040880505.1 Minisyncoccota bacterium | reverse complement strand
GTCTGTCGTGATACATCTAATGAATTGGCCAGATCTGCCTGTGTCCAGTCTCGTTCAGCCCGAAGTACTTTGAGTCGATTTTTCATTTGTACCACCTCAAGTTGATAAACACTGAAATGAGGTACGAAATACTGATAATAATCACGAGAATACTAATTTCTGCATCAAAAGGAATAACATTTGTTGTATCTAACATAGTCAGAGCAATACCCCCAACGATGGCTACACCCAGTGAAATACCCATTGCTTCAAGTTGCACTTTCTGCATCATCTCATCTTGTTTCTTCAGATGTTGAATATTTGCAATAATCATTCCAATACCCACACCAACATTCAGTACTATCAAAAGAGAGTTGATCAGATGATTTTCTCCCCAAAAAAGTGTTGGCCCAAAAGCAGGGATTGCCACTGTCAGTACCCATAAAACTGTCCATGTCGCGAGCCGAATTGTAGTTTTCTTGGTCTGCCCCGACCAATCCATTGAATCTGTGTTTTGTTTATTCATAAGTCTATGTCATTTGTCTTTATGTTAAGTAAACTTTACATAAGCTACGACTAAACCTCGAACATGTCAACTTTCCTTTACAAAAAAGTTCAAAAACTTTTCATAAAATTTAGGAAATAGGTGTTCTAAGACTCTAAAAACTTATTTTTTATGAAGGGATCTAAAGCAAACTTTCCCGGGTCTTAATGGAAATAAATTCAATCGGAGAACTGAACCTTCTTTATCCATTTAACTTTTATTTAGCATAAAAGTCATCATTTTCTAAATGCACTTTTCTCTGCATTTTTAAATCAGGTAGGCTTATCATCTCCATTTTTTTTCTCATCTGTTTTCAAAATGGCTCGGATCCGATTGATATGAGTTTGGGTCGTTTCAGCTCTTTCAAGAGCTGATTTAGAACCAATACCTTTTTCTCCACTTGCCATTAGAGTCAGCAGGTTTTTACGCTCTTCAAACATTCGTAATGCATACCACATCGTTTCTTCAATCTTACTTGACTGATCTGCTAATAGATTCGCTGCTGTATATGCATGCCCGGTATGGCAACGGAACCGCAAATCACTATCCTTCCCTACTTTCCATAAAACACCTCCGCAACCCGGGCAGTTAAAAGGTACCTGATCTCCCAGTTTATTTACTGATGACAAATCACTTAACACACGCTCGGCAATTTCAGCCTCTATTAAAATATCTTTCGGAACAGGTTTACGCTTTTGTAATTTCTGTGGGATAATTTCCTGAAGCAGTGGCCCCATTTCAGAAATAGGCAGGCAATGATCTACTTTTACGTTATTTAGAGCATTTCTTGGCATATCAGGATACTCAGCTTCCTCCGGGTCCTGAACAATACAGATTCCTCCGCATTTTTTAATAGCTTTCATTCCTGATGTTCCATCATCAAGGTAACCGGTCAGCAATATTCCTATTACGCCATTTCCAAACGCTACGGCTGTTGACCGAAATAATGGATCAATGGCTGGACGTGACCTGTTTTCATGGGCTCCTTTCGTCACCTGCAATTTCAGGTTCGCCCCTATC
>JBBDIH010000022.1:0-1549 GCA_040880505.1 Minisyncoccota bacterium | reverse complement strand
TTTTCTTAAAGCTACCCATTACTTGAAACACCCATGGCAAATTCTTTGATACGCAGGGGTATGATTTAAACATGGGTACTCCATGTGAAAATGTGAACACAATTGACTTAAACAGATAAAACGCTTTCAAACAATTGCAAATCCTGTTAAATAAATCAAGAGGGATATCCATTACCTGATAAAAATCATCTTTCAAGATAACTAAAATCATTTGAAATCGGTCCGACATCAAATAGTTTAGCAATCAAGAACACTTGTATTTGATGCTTTAACAAGTGTAGTAATTATCAAATTGTGAAAAGAACTGATTAAAATCATCTGTTTATCCGATACCTCTGTCAGTCATTAAATGAGTTAAATCTTATTAAAGCAAGTAAATATGAGAAAGGCCACAAATAAACTCCATGTGAAACCACCATGGTTTAATCCTGAATTATCTTGCCTTTTGTACAAAAAGGGACAATTTATTTTTTCAGAGAACAACCGGGTTGAAGGCTTATTCTGGATCTGTAAAGGCAAAGTACTCATTTCCAAAACCGGGGGGTTAAAACGGGAACAAATCATACGATTTGTCAATGAGGGTAATTTTATCGGATGTCATTTTTTGCTGCACAGTACAACGTATTCTGTTTCTGCAAAAACATTGGAAGACTCCCACATCTGTTTTATAGATGGGTACACATTTTTTAAATTTCAGGAGCACCTTACCGGGTTTTCAATGGCTATCATGTACCAATTAACTGCAGATATCAAAGATGTGGAATTGAATATCACAAAAATGGCCCAGAAATCAGTGCGTGAAAGAACGGCTGAAGTTTTACTTTCTCTGGAAACGTTTTACGGGATGAAAGAAGATGGTAATACTATTAATATGTCACTGAAGCGTAATGAAATTGCCAATACAGTTGGATCAGCAACCGAATCAGTGTCAAGAGTACTTTCTGATTTCAAAGAAAAAAAATGGATTGATATTGATGCCAAAGAGATAAAGATATTAAACCGTAAACAGCTTTCGGACCTTGCTCACTCTTCTATGTAATCTTCCACCTATATTAAAGATTTTATTTTCATAACAAGAAATCAGAAATTTTAAACAGATAGAAACATGCGATTTATCCCACTTTTGACCGTATTCCGGTCAGAAGGCCAACCATATTTGTAATGACCGGTTTAAAACATGATAAAAATCATGTTTATTGATGATTGATATCATTTTCTATTCATGTGCTTTGCTATAAGTTTCAATCAGAATTATAATTTACCGGATTAAACATTCGGATTTAATAAATAAATGGAAATATTTTAACCTATCAATTAATAGTACGATAGTGGAAAAGTTTTTTGGATTAATTCTAATATGTTTATTCGCTGTAGGTAATGTAACTGTGAATGCACAATCAGGAGTTGAGTCACAACCATCCCACCGGTTCAGTGGCCTTCTATATAGCGACTATTATTTTATTCTGAACAATCACGATGAGGATTTGGAAGGTGAGAATGGATTTTGGGCCAGACGCGTCTATTTTACATATGATAACAGATTGTCGCA
>JBBDIH010000021.1:0-1549 GCA_040880505.1 Minisyncoccota bacterium | reverse complement strand
GAGAATCCAAAAGATTGCTTTATGGAAGCTTTAAAAAATTTCAAATTAGTGGATAAACTGATTGTACCAAGTCATTGCAGTAAGGAAGTTCTCATTCAACAAGGATATGACGCAAGTTCAATCAAAGTCATTCACCATGGCATCAATTACAGCTACTTAGCATCTTTTACCAATTTGCCCTTTCTTGATCAACTTTTACCCCAAAACCAAAAAGTAGAGATTATACTATGTCCAGCCCGAGCCGATGAACATAAAGACCCTGAGACCTTCATAAGAGCGGCATCAATTCTTAAAGAAAAGATAAAGGATCAAAAACTTTTTTTTATTCTAACAGCCAAGTCAACCAAAATGTTTAAACTCGAGGAGTTTGCAAAAAGTCTAGAACTACAGGTGGGGAAGGGTAAAGATATTTTAATAGAAGAATTTAAGCGTAACGAAATGCCAACTTTGTACCGCCGCGCTAAAGCATGTGTTATTTCTTCCAGACGAGAGTCGTTTTGTCAGGTTGTTCTTGAATCTTTTTTATATAAAACACCAGTTGTTGCCTCAAACAACACAGCGCTAAAAGAATTAATTGAGCATGAAGAAAATGGTATGCTTTTTGATACAGGATCCTCAAATGATCTTGCAACTCAGGTTGAAAAAATTCTGAATGATAATGGAATCAGAGAACATATTATAAAAGGGGGAGAAAAATCTTTAAACGACAAATATAATTCAGAAATAATGGCAAAGAATTATATGTCTCTATACCAGGAAGTAATTGATGAATCTCAAAAATAAAAAAAGAGCCGCTCGCAGCGGCTCCCGTTCAATAATCTCAAGTAACATGATGCAATAATGCATTATGAACCATCAACAAAAATTGAACTTAATCTGTGGATATAATACATATTTGAATTCAAAAAATCAAATATGTATAAGAGCCATATGAATTGAAATTCATTAAATTGCTTAACATACCGGTTTGAAAGCCTTCAACATAACCAGCGTTTCAACCGGATTTTGCCGCTCATACTTGATAATAAAAATTTTCAGGGTACGGTATATGTTGCTTTTTTGTCACTTTAGTAGCTTGCAATGGCAAAACCGGTTAAACGCCAGACCGTTATTTGCCTACCTTCTTCTAAGTTTTCGCATCAGTTTCACAATTCATCTATCAGTTGCAGTTTATACGTCATTGACGTACTTTTCCCGAAAACAAAACGTTACTGAATGGAGTTCTTTGAAACGCCCATTTTTACGAA
Source organism: Minisyncoccota bacterium (assembly GCA_040880505.1). Classification (GTDB taxonomy): domain Bacteria; phylum Patescibacteriota; class Minisyncoccia; order UBA6257; family GWB1-50-10; genus JBBDIH01. The sequence goes on along the minus strand of JBBDIH010000021.1, from coordinate 302 downwards.
GCTGATTCAAAAGTTGATTTCAGATGAGCAGTACCACCTGCTTCAATTACAGTTGTCAGTCCGGCCAGAATCCGGTGACATTATCAAAGGAAGCGGTGGAATTCGAAAACTCAGATGGGCTGGATCAGGGCGTGGAAAACGGGGCGGTATCCGGGTGATTTATTACTATTTCACCGAGGATGATCAAATTTATATGCTTTATGCATACCCGAAAAGTAAAAAAGACGATCTTACTGCAGATCAACTAAAGCAACTGAAACAACTGGTTGAGGACCAACTGTCATGAATGATGAAATGTTTAA
>JBBDIH010000020.1:0-8647 GCA_040880505.1 Minisyncoccota bacterium | reverse complement strand
GAAATAAAGAAACTTGATACCAACGAGGCATTTCTTTTTGCAATGCGAAATGGAGTAAACATTAAAGATCCTACGACAGGTAAGAATCGTGATTTTCAAATTGTTGATTTTGATAATCATGACAACAATCGCTTTGTAGTAACAAGCCAATTCTATTTTGAAGGAACAACAGAAAACATTCGTCCTGATGTGATGATATTTCTTAATGGTTTGCCTGTTTCAGATATTGAAGCAAAAAGTCCTACTGCTTCTAGTTCAGTGAGCTTTGAAAATGCAATTGATCAAATAAAGCGATATGAAAAAGTTGCCTCTAAATTATTCCTACCTAACTGTTTTAATATTGCGACTGACGGACTTAAAACCGTGTACGGTGCAACTTACTCTCCAAAACAGTACTTTTCAACTTGGAGAGAAGATCCCCACAGTGATGCAAGAAAGTTTGAAGATGAGTTAGATTCAACCCTTTACTTCCTACTTGGAAAAGAACAACTTCTCGATATCTTGAAGAACTTTATTGTTTTTGAAAAGAAAAAAGATGGAATCACTAAAAAGATTGCTCGCTATCAACAACTTTATGCAACCAATAAAATTGTTGAACGAGTTGAAGATGGTGACTATAAAAAAGGTCTTATCTGGCACACTCAAGGGTCAGGCAAGACGCTTACCATGTTCTTTACCGCATGGAAGCTTCGCTATTCTCCTGAACTAAAAAACCCTAAGGTATTTATCCTTATCGATCGTATTGATCTTGATGACCAAGTGTTTGAAGAGTTTGAGGCATGGGGTGGTCAAAACCTGATTCGTGTTGAATCTCGTAAAGACCTTGAAAAGAAAATCAAAGGAGCTGACCGAGGTATCTTTATCTCAACTATTCAGAAATTTGCAGAACTTGAAGAAATAGAAAGTATTGATGGTAATGTCATCGTTCTATCCGACGAAGCTCATAGAGACAATGAGGGTATTTCTGCTATTAAGATGCGTAATGCGTTTAAGGACGCATTCTTCTTCGGATTCACTGGCACACCAATTGATAGACTTACCATAAACACTCACCGCAATTTTGGTGAAGAAGGAGAGAGATATCTAGACTACTATTCGATTCAACAAGCAATTGATGATGGTGCTACTTTGCCTGTTACGTATGAGGCTCGTCTATCTAAATTCTTTATTGATGAGGAAACTGTAGATAAGAAGTTTAATGAATTGACTACTGAATTGAGCAAAGAACAGAAAGAACTTCTTACAAAAAGATACGGAAAGAAAGAGGCTCTTGTGAAGTTAGAGAAGAGAATGGAGGCAGTAGCTCAAGATATTGTTGAGCACTATAAGCTCTATGTACTTCCTAACGGATTTAAGGCACAGGTTGTCTGTTATGACCGTGAGGCAACAGCAAAATACAAAGACATACTTGATAAACTTATTCCATCAGAATGGTCAGAAGTAGTGTATTCTCCAGCGGATCCAAATAGTGACAGTGATGATCTTAAGAAGTACAACACTAATAAGCAAAAGCGAGAAAAGATTATTGAACAATTCAAAGATCCTAATCATCCGCTTAAATTTCTTTTGGTGTGCGACATGCTTTTGACTGGTTTTGATGCACCAGTCGAGCAGGTCATGTATCTCGACAAGCCTTTGAGGGATCACAATCTTCTCCAAGCCATTGCTCGTACCAACCGAGTATATCCAAATAAAGGTTGTGGAAAGATTATTGACTACTACGGTGTGACCAAAAATCTCTATGACGCACTCAATTTTGACGAGAGTGTTGTTGATAGTGCGATGATAAATATCGAGAAACTCAAAGAAGATTTCAAGAAAGTACTTGATGAAGTTATGAGTCTTTTTGAAGGAGTTAATATTGAAGACCCCTCAATCGATAACCTTCGTCGATGTCTCAAGATATTTATTGATAACCAAAGTAAGCAACAATTCTTTAAAGACAAATATGGTCGTCTAAAGATGTTGTTTGAGATACTTTCACCTGATCCGTTCCTTATTGAGTACCTACGTAAGTTTGAATGGATTACGAGTTTCTATCTTGCCTTTAGTAAAGAATTTCAACCAGAAGGGGTTGACACGTTTTCTCTTGCCGAATACGGAGAGAAGATCAAGAACCTTATCCAAGACAAAATCGACTATGAAGGAATCACTAAGAATTTCCGTGAGTTGTCAGTACACGATCTCGCAACACTCAACAAGTTAGACAAACTTCCCGAAGAAGATAAGGCTCTCAATCTTGAGAAAATGCTGAAGCGTGAAATTTCTATCAACATAGATACACACCCTGCATTTAAAGGTTTTGGAGAAAGACTAACTTCAATCAGACAAGAATTTGAAAAGCACCAGATTGATCTCGCTGAGCGTATCAAGCGTTATTATGAATTGCTTAACGATATTAAGACAAAGACCGAAGAAGCAAAAGAACTTGGCTATTCACTTCACGAATACGGACTCTTTGTTATCTCTGAAGAGTTTATTGGTGAATCTGATAAAACTATTATCAAAGAATTTATTAAGGAAATGTCATCTCGAATTGAAGATGTTCTTGATGATGGATGGCAAGACTCCTCAAAGCGTGAAGAGTTTATAAAGGAAGTAAAAAGAACACTACAAGAGTTGATTCTTAAAGACTACAAGGGAAAGATTCAGATTTCTGACTTCCATAAATATCTAAATCGGCTCATTGATGTCGTTATTAAGAAATTCTAACTATGAAAAAGCATATAGAACTTCACAAAAGAAAAGTTCCATATACACTCAAAGTGAGTAAACGAGCAAAAAGACTACGCCTTGCAATTTATTGTGATGGTGCTTTTGTTGTAACCACTCCTAGAAATGTAGAAGTTTCAGTTATTGAGAAATTCATCATACAAAGGTCTCAATGGGTCATAGATAAATTGGATTATTTCAGTGAATTCTCCAATGTATTTAAAAAGAAAAATACTGACGTAGAATATCGAAAGTATAAGGATCAAGCTCAAGTTTTGGTGGAGGAAAAAGTTAAGAAGTTCAACAAGATATATAAGTTTTCTTATAACAAGATAAATATCAAGAACCAAAAGACTCGCTGGGGTAGTTGTTCTAAAAAAGGTAACCTTAATTTCAATTACAAGGTTGCGTTACTGCCAGAACGTCTAGCTGAATACATAGTTGTGCATGAACTTTGTCATATAGGACAATTTAATCATTCTCAGAAGTTTTGGAATTTGGTAGCCAAAGCAATGCCAGATTACTTGGAAATAAAAGAAGAGCTAAAGAGAAGTGGTTTAAGATTTCATTAATATATATGATTGGAGCTTTAACATACTTAAAAAAGATTTTATATTCTTAATTTATTAAATTCTTCAGAGTACATCTTTACAATATCAGCTAGTTTACTTTTTGATTCAAGATCAAATTCAAAACACTCGTCATTAATATCGATGATGTATTTAAATGTTTTTTCTGTGTAAAGATGTTCCATAACAATATCTGGAATTCTACTTAAGCTAAGATTTAAAAATCTAACTTCTTCTTCGTATAACTTAATAAAATTACCATAACCTTCAGTCATATCAATATCAAAAACGGAAGAGATTTTTTGAGCCAAGTTTTTAAATTCACATAATGTTTTGTAATTCATGACTGGTGTCGCATTCTTTTTTATAAACAAAAACATTTTTGATACAGGCATAAGTACTTCAATCTGTTTCTTGTATTCTTTCACAAACTCAGCATCTTCTGTGCAACTATATAAACTTGTTCCAGTTATTACCTCTCTCGTTCGAGACATGTCCAAGAAATCTTTTTTGATAGTTTGCCTTTTTATTTTTCCAGTATCAAAAAGTTTCTGAAGATAATTTTTAGACTTTTCAAATTCTGTATACCAAGCCATAAATAGTTCCTTGTGGTTCTTTGTAGTATTCCCGTTCCAAGTATCAAAACGCTTACTCATAAAAAGAGGTGCGTATTCTTTGGTAAACAATCCATTATCTATCCATGACAACAGTCCCTCTTTAACAAGTTGCTCAATACTCATGTTTTTACTCTCTGCGTATTCTTCCACTGCGGACAAGAGGCTTTCTTCGGTATCATCATCTTTACTCAGAACAGACCTGTACTCATCAGCCAGTTTTTGAAATAAATCTTTGACAGGAAGTTCTGCAAATGATGTGTGGAGGAGAAAACCATATTTTTCAGCTGTACTCTTTTTTATTTTTTTGGCACCCTCGTAATACATGCGTGAATAAATACGGTTGATAATCAAATTCTTATCTTGTTTTGTCAGCTCTATACCTTTACTGAATAGTTCATAAAGAAAAATCTGATCCGCTAAATATCTGCCGTCACTAATAACTTCGGCATCTAGTATGAGTAGATCATTTTGTATTTCTTCAGGAAGATTATAGAAAGTGAGTGTGTGTAATACCTTCTCGTATTCTAAGTACGTGTGCTGTATCAGAAACTGAACACCGTCTTCATTTGATATGCCTTTCGCAAATTCTCGGTTGGGTATTTTCTTTAGCATTCTGGCATTAGAAATAAAGTAATCAAGCACCCGCTGATTTCGCAAGATAGACACCTCTGATCGAGATAAGAACATCTGAACATCCATTTTCATGGTGCCTTCAAGTTGAACAATATTGATGTACTTGTTGTACTCATTTGCTTCTGAAGCACTAGGACTCCATCCTTTAGATAGAGCGTGTAAGTCAGATTTTGATATTCTATCTTTGCCAGTTTTTTCTCTGTGAACGTCATTATAGACAAGAGCTGTCACTCTCTCAAATGGAGTTATATTTGATCTTCTTAAAATGTTTGTAAGGCTTTTCATATTATTTTCTCCTTCTTAGTGATTCTTCTAAAAACTCAACACGCTCCTTCAGTTCCGTATTGACGATGTTTTTGGAAAGCGTAGAGGCAAGCTTAGCGATCATAGATGCTTGTTTGAGTGACATCTCTTTGTTCATCACTTTATAAATGGTGTCCGAGAGAATGTTATTTATTTCTTCTAGATTAATTGGATTAGTCATATTAGTTGTGTTCTACGATTTCAAACCACGCTTTAACCTCATGTGCTCGACCGCTTTTGATAATGTTTTTATAGAGTGCAAAGATTACGTTTGGTGTCAGTTTTCTTGCCCAAGAATTTACATCCCTTATCAACCCATCCTTTTCAAGTCTTTTGTTCCAGTCAGAAAGTGTGCCTGTATCAATGTCGTACTTTTTTGAAAACTCAAGCTGAGTTTTTGTAGAAAGTAGTTCAAATACGGCTTCCTCCTCGATACCAAACTTTTCAAGAGCTACCCTCGGCTGTCCTTTGAGAAATGAAGGTAGAGATTTCCAAAGAGCATACGTCTCGTATGTTTGTTTCTTGTATGGATCTTTAGAAAAATCTTCTTCCTGCATATTGTTTATATTTTTACTGCTTTTTCTCCAGTGAGTTTTTCGAGTCTTGTCAGTATTGTTTGCACATACACTTCATCAAGTTCAATACCGATACACTTTCGACCTAAGTGCTCACAAGCAACGGCAGTAGAACCACTTCCAAGAAACGGGTCATAGATAATATCTCCGATTTTTGTTGAGTCAGGGATTATCCTTCGAAGTAAGCCAATCGGCTTTTGAGTAGGGTGAAGTTTTGATTTGCTTGGTCTCGGATAGTAGAGGACATTCTTTGATTTGGATCGCTCCATCCTGTGTTTTCCAAACCATCCATACGCAATCAATTCGTATTGGGACAGGTAATCCTTTCGGCTCATGACAGGCTGGTTTTTTAACCAGATGATCATTTGGCTATAATAGAAGCCTGCAGATTTCATTCCCAAGCGAAGGCTCGGGAACATTGGGTCCGCATTGAATATGTAGACAGCGTTGTAGTCTTCAAGATACGGAATAACTGCACCAAGATATTTTTGCGTGAAATTCTCGTATTCATCCTCACTTTGCAAGTGATCTCCAGCGATTATCTTTTCATCCTTGACCCCAAGCCTCGCAAATCCTTTCTTGTTCTCGACATACGCTACGCCATAGGGCGGGTCGCATAGTATTGTCCGTATCTTGTTTGCACCGATTACTTTTTTCACAAACTCTCTGTCGGTTGAATCACCACATGCAACGATATGGTCGCCGACTTTAAATATATTTCCTTTATTTATTTTCATGGATTTTCTTTGCTTTAAGGTTGGTAAATTTCTCCCATCTTTCGATCACGATGGTTGCGAAGATCGGGTCCTTCTCGACACCTCTCCAGACACGATTTAATTCTTCGCATGCAATCAAATCACTTCCGCTTCCCGCGAATCCTGAGAAGATAATATGTCCGGGTGCTGAGCATCTTTTGAAAGGTTTCTCATTTAAGGTGACGGGCTTCTGAGTGGGGTGTAAATAGTTTTGAGTGTTGTCTCTTTTAACCAACCAAAGGTCAATCATGTCTTGCAATTCATCTAAGACTTGATTACCAGTAGTGACTTCCTGATTGAGAATTTCATTTGCGTTTCTGAAGTTTGGATTCAGGTACGGCTTATTTACTGTTCCGTATGTACATGGCTCGTACAGTCTGTTCCATGCGATTTTCGGAGTGCAGTTCTGATTGGATTTTATCCACATACAAACACGTCTTTTTTTGATTCCATGCTTTTCGTATAGGGCTTGAGTTAGTCCAATACTATTCGGATCTGACCAGTAAAAGTAATGTGCATCTGGCTTGATGAACTTTTTGGACACTTCCATGCTCTTGCTGATAAATTCTCCATACTCCTTCTCGCTCTTATTGTCTTTATATTCTCCACCATATTTTCCTCCATAATTCCACGAAATATTGAAGGGTGGGTCGCAGAAAACGATATCTGCCAAGTCATCTTGCATCAGCTGTTTAACTTGATCTTCATTAGTGGAGTCTCCGACTAAAAGCCGGTGTTTTCCAAGTTCGTAAATCTCTCCTAGTTTTACCTTTGCAACGGGTGTTTCATCGATGGCTTTTTCTAAATCGAAGTCATCCTCTGCAAGGTCGACATCATCAAAAAGATTTTGGAGTTCTTCGTCTCCAAACCCAACATTAAGAAGAAGGTTCATGTCGAATTCTTTCAACAACTCCTCATTCCAAGATCCTGTATTTTTATTCAGTCTCAGGTTGAGTTCTTTTTCTTCTGCGAGAGTTAATTCTCGAGATGGCACCATACACTCAATATCCTGAATGCCAAGATTGCCATACACTTTTGCTCGTTGCTCACCTCCGATGAGAAAATTTTCTCTTGAACCGATATTAATAACGACAGGAACAACCGTTCCAAATTCCTTAACTGACTTTTGTAGGTCTCTATCCTCACTCTCGCTTAGCGATCTCGGATTGTATCCGTTTTTGATCAAGTCTTTCAACTGGCGAGTAGTCGAAGACCATGTGATCTTTTTTTGTTTTGACATAATAATTTTAGAAGAGGGTTTTATTAAGCTCCTCTAACCTTATTCGTCATTGAATGACAAAATGACATTTTCTTTTTTTATGTCTAAGGTTGAATGACAAAAATATCTTTAATACAAAAGACCTTTTATCGAGGGTGATAAAAGGTCTTTTGTGTCGTCATTTTATATTGAATGACTATCTGTCTGATTTAATAGTAAACAAGGGTTTATATCCGTGCTTCTTTGTGTAGTGAGGAATTGGTGGTGCGTCCATTCCAAAAAAACTTTTGAGTCCTTCGTTGAGTTCGTATTTAACATTTCTCCCAAACTTTTTATCCCAGTTTGCATTAGTTAAAGCCCCTTCACTTCCTGCAATTGCCTGAAGCAGTACCCATTTTAGATTTGGTCTCATTGTTTTTCCGTTTAAGAATCCCATATCTTTAAAATCAAATTTCTTAGTCTTCATTCCGGGGTACTCAACCTTAACGACAAAACCATCTAAAAACTTGATGTATAGAGATTCCCAAGTTGCATTTTTAGGAAGTTTATACGAACAAAGCACAAATTCACTCTCTTTCTTAGGCACGGAACCTGTTAGTTCTCCTGTATTAATAATTTCTACTTTTTGTATTCTGTCTTGAGGTTTAATAAAACTATCTTCTATATCACTGAAATATGTGGGTATTTCAGGTATTACAGGGAACTTTATATTCTGCACCATCTCTAATTGAGGTCTTGCAGAATCAACCGCAGATGCAACTCTGCTCATGGGTTCTTCCATGCTCTTAAAAGCCTTCTTATATGATTCCATCACCTTATTCAACGAAGGAACAAGCCCTTTAAATAAATCAGGGTTGTATCCTTGTTCTATGGCTTGTTTATAGACTAATTCTCCAACTGTCATGATTTTCATTATATCAAAAAATTGGCATTTGTTGGCATTTGGAGACCCGACCCACAAACCTTATTTTCATTTTTAGAAATATGCTAAAATAGCCTTACAAGGCTTAGAGGTGTGGGTACCATACCCGAGTACACCGCCCGAAGTATTAAGTATCGGATGACTCGCAATTCTAATCGAAGTCGTTAAACTTATGAAAACTGCAACCTTCATCACAGGTAATCTAAATAAGGTAAAATATCTTGAGAAATACCTTAATCATCCTCTCAAGCACATCAAGCTTGATCTCGATGAGATTCAGTCTCTCGACGCGCGCGAAATCGTCGAACACAAGGTTCGGCAAGCATATGAACTGGTCAAGGA
>JBBDIH010000019.1:0-1559 GCA_040880505.1 Minisyncoccota bacterium | reverse complement strand
GAAGAACTTGTTGACCATTGTTTAAATAATTCAAGGAAACCAATGTAATTATGAACCGAGCCATGACAATAAATTTGAACACAGTTCTGTTGAACTTATCGAAGCACTCCCACATGATTATAATGAGGCTACAAATATTTTGTTGCGTACATTACACTAATCATGGCGAGCTCCATCCGACAACTAAAATCAAAATTATAAACGGATGAAAATAGCAATCCTATCTCCAATTGCATGGCAAACACCACCTATAAAATATGGACCTTGGGAACAAGTGGCTTCAAATATTGCCGAAGGTCTGATTGAACAAGGAATAGATGTTACCTTATTTGCAACCGGTAATTCAAATACAAAAGGGAAACTACAATATGTGTCGGAAACGGCTTATGCCGAGAATATGGATATTGACCCCAAAGTTTGGGAATGTTTGCATATTAGTAATTTAATGGAAAAAGCAAACGATTTCGACTTGATACATAACAATTTTGATTTTCTGCCGCTTAGCTATTCACGACTAATAAAAACCCCAATAGTAACCACAATTCATGGGTTTTCATCGCCCAAAATATTGCCGGTTTATAAAAAATATAATGCCGATAATTTTTATGTATCTATAAGTAATTCTGACCGTGCCCCCGAACTCGACTACATTGCAACCGTTTATAATGGCATAAATACTGATGGTTTTACTTTTAAATTGATTCCAAAAGACTATTTGTTATTTTTTGGACGAATTCACCCCGAAAAGGGAACGCTGGAAGCAATACAAATTGCTAAAAAATCAGGAAGAAAACTCATCATTTCCGGTTTAATACAAGATAACGAATATTTTGAAACCAAAATAAAACCACTCATTAACAATGACGATATTTTGTATGTAGGTAATTCAGGAACAACTGAACGAGATACGCTTTTAGGGAATGCTTTTGCATTATTGCATCCAATAAATTTCAATGAGCCATTTGGATTAAGTGTTGCAGAAGCAATGTTTTGCGGAACACCTGTAATCGCATTTAATAAAGGTTCAATGCCCGAATTAATTGATAATACAAAAACAGGTTTTCTTGTTAATACAATTGATGAAGCTGTAGATGCTGTAAATAATATAAAATCAATAGACAGAAATTATTGCAGAGAATGGGCAGATTCAAAATTCAGCCAAAAAAAAATGATAGAAGGATATTTGGATGTTTACAGAAAAATTTTGTTGAAATAAATTATTTATTAAGGATAAAAAAAAGATTATGAACAATATACCATTTGGTAAACCGCTGGTTAAACGTGAAAAAACAAGAATAGAACGGGATACTTCCAGGGTTATTACACGAGCCCTTATTCCTAGTATAGCACGCATAAAAAAAATAATTAACAGGGTATTAGAACTAACCGAAAAGGACGCTGAAAGTGTACTGCAAGAGGTTCACATTAGTTTCTTTAACCGCCATAAAAACATAGAATCCAAGTTAGAAAAGCATTTCAATAAAGTATCGGTGTATCTGCCAACAAACGAGCAACTAAGCAAAACAAAAAAAATGCTCATTGGTGCTTATTTTACTATG
>JBBDIH010000018.1:1011-1561 GCA_040880505.1 Minisyncoccota bacterium | reverse complement strand
TGCTAATATTAATTTTTCAAAAATCCCGGACCTCTTTGAATCAAGAAACGATTTCGAATCCTACCAGAGAAAGGAGGTTATTATTGATGAAATCACCAGGATTGAAAGTCCCATTCATCTTGATTTATTAATGAAAAAAGTTGCTGAAATATATGGCTACGGCCGTTTGGGAAGAAATATAAGACAGGATATTAACTGGGCAATCAAAAAGGTGGAAAAAATGGGAAAAATTAAATCTAAAGACGGTTTTATCTATAGAACCGATCAGAAAATTGTCATAAGGGATCGCTCTTCATTGGATAATGACTATCGCAAAATAGAATACATTTCCAGTGAAGAGATACAAAAAGCCATCAAAATCCTGGTAGAAAAATCGTATGGTTCTGACAAAGAATCCTTAATTAAGGAAGTCGGCTCCCTGTTCGGATACAGCCGAGTGACGCAAAACATTTATGATGTTATTCTTCGGGAAGTATTGATACTAAGTGAGGATGATGAGATTAGGATTGATGGGGATCGGGTTTATATTGAAGAGAGTGGATGAGAGTAT
>JBBDIH010000018.1:0-1001 GCA_040880505.1 Minisyncoccota bacterium | reverse complement strand
TAAAATGAAATATGATTGATACTTGAGTAAAAATTACTTGCTTAAATCATTGATAACTCATAATTACAATTATGCAAGGAAAAAAATCGAAAACTTCGGAAAACTTCGGAAAACTCATCTTACCTTATCTATAGATTCATATAAATAGAACTTCTTTTTTCAATTTTAATTTTTTAAGTAATAATGTTATGTCTGTTTTACGAACGTATGGTATTGCTTTATTTACACTTCTATTATCCATCATTGTTGTCTCATGTGGTGGACAGGATGAGGGAGTTTCTATCTCTGTAATTGGTGAAGATTCTTCAACTATTCAATCTATACAAGCATTGGCCCCAGAATATAAAGAAGAAACAGGTATTGATGTTAATGTTCAGGGATATACTTTTGAAGAATCTTTTGACAGAGTGAATGTTGATTTTTCCAGTGGAACTGGTAGATATGATATTGTTCTTCAATATAATTTTTCATTGTCATCCTTTGTTAGGAATGACTATGTATATCAACTTGAAGAACTTAAAGAGGATTACCCTGATTCACTTTTTTCATTTGAAGAAGATCTTTTTAGAAATAGTTGGGAAGAAGTTGGATTTTATTATTCTGATCCAGCCAATAGAAATGGTGAAACTGAACCAGTCGGCTATCCGTTCGCTTCAAATACTATGGTTTTGGCTTATAATAAAGAGATGTTTAACAATCAATTAAACCGACAAAGATACAGGGAACAATATGATAAAGAGTTGGCCCCCCCCTCTACCTGGAACGAGTTTTATGATATAGCTCAATTTTTTACTGTCGAAGAAAATAATACATATGGTGTGACAATGCACGGATCAGCTTCTGGTTGGTTATACTATGAATGGGTTAATTATGCATTTGGTATGGGTGGCGGAATAATGGATAAAGAGCGGGCTTGGCAGGGTGATCAAAATAGGCCGGTGACTATAAATTCTCCAGAAAATATCCGTAGTCGCGGGTAACGAGACCGCTGTCGTTGACCT
>JBBDIH010000017.1:413-1576 GCA_040880505.1 Minisyncoccota bacterium | reverse complement strand
AAATCAAATCTCGAACTAAAAAGGAGGAAACATGAAACTTGCAGATCTTATCACCCCAATCTCTGTTAAAGAATTTAAAAAACTCTTTAAGGAACGACCGGCTTTTGAGATCTGGGACACGAAATCTAATATAGACTCACTCTTTGGATGGGATGATTTAAATCACATCCTGAGACAACAGCGAATGAACAGTACGGATATAATGGTTCTACAAAATAGTAATAAAGTAAGCCATAGAAAGATTAGTAGAGAAGTCCGTCGTTGGTCTAAAACAGAAACTCAACTGGATCACGAGAAGCTGCTTGCAGCCTTGAGAGATGGAGGTTCAATCCGTGTTTCTAGGGTCGACGAGAAATCAAACACGTTGGAAACACTCGCCTCTGATATCGAAAATATCTTGAGTTGCCAAGTGACTATTAACCTGTACGCAAGCTTTACATCTACACCAGCTCTTTCCGCCCACGCTGACACTCATGATGTTTTAGTTGTTCAGATAGCAGGCAAGAAAGCCTGGGAGATATTTGGTTTCGGAAACAACAAGCTCCCAATCCGACACCTTTCTACGGATAAATGCCCAAAGAAAAAAAGCTGGAAAGGAGAGCTCAAAAAAGGACAGTTACTGTTTATGCCAAGAGGGTCTTGGCATAAAGCAAAAGTCGAAAACAACACCCCATCACTGCACCTAACGATTGGTTTTAATCACGTTATGATGCGAAATTTCGCAGATTGGTTAGAAGATAAACTAAGTCACCATTCTGTTTACAACAAGCACTTACTTGGATGGGAGGTAGAAGATGTTGAAGATAACGTTGAGGAAGAAATCCGAGACATCTTGATGAACAAAATCTTAACCGCTGGTTTTTTATCGCAATTCAAGAAAGATAGCGATAAAGAAAAGCCGGATCGGTTCAAGATAGATCTTCCAAAACTATGAATCGTAACTAAATCCACACGAGAGGCCACTTTTTAATTAAGTGGCCTCTTTTTATTTAGTAAGAGTAATATATATCCATTGACTTTCACTAATTTTATCTTCAGAAAGAATACTTTCGATAAATTCTTCTCTTCTTTTTTCATTAGGAAAATTAGCCTTCATAATTGGAATCTCATTAAATGCGGCTACTTCTTTGGAACTTTGACTGTATAACTTAATGAAATGGTCG
>JBBDIH010000017.1:0-403 GCA_040880505.1 Minisyncoccota bacterium | reverse complement strand
AATTTGAGCGAGAATTCTTCTGCCCAATCGGATAGCTTTTCAATATCATATGAAACAGGATTTCTTGGTTCTCGCTTGAAATCATTATGAGCAAAAAATGAATCTGGAAGATTGAAAATAAACATTCCCCCTTTATTTAAGATGTTTGATACTGCTTTCAGTGTTTTTTTGGGTACCATTTGCCAAAAAGCCGAGTTACAGACCACTAGATCAACCTTGGTTGTGATATTCTCATCAAGATTCTCAGCTTGGGAAACAATGTATTCAATATTTTTATAATTACTAAGTTTTTCCTCAGCTTTTTTAAGCATTTCTTCCGCTTGATCTACTGCTATAATCTCAACGCTCTCTCCAAACTTCTCGATAAGTGCCTCTGTAGTGGTTCCGGTGCCAGCAGCCAGAT
>JBBDIH010000016.1:0-1585 GCA_040880505.1 Minisyncoccota bacterium | reverse complement strand
TTAATATATCTACGACTTTGCTATTGCTGCACCTTCTTAACTGCTCGGTAAATTGAGGGATTAGAAATATCTCATAAAGTCTTATCGTCTACACGTCGATTTATCTATAAAAACTTTCAAAAAAAATGATCTAATAAAATTATTCTTTTATTTGAAAGAATAATTTTAAAATGATGTACTCACACTCTTAATATGATGAGTTGACCATGTATACAGTCATGAATGAGACAGACTTTGACTACAAGCGTTTTTTCGATCTATCACCGGATTTACTTTGTATTGCCGGTTATGACGGATATTTCAAAAAAATAAATCCGGCTGTCTCTAAACTTCTGGGATATTCAGAAGAGGAGTTGTACTCAACACCTATTGATGACTTTGTGCATCCCGATGACCAAAAATTGACTTCAGATACGCGGGAAAACATGAAGAAATCTAACCCGCTTTTTTATCATGAAAACAGATATTTAAAAAATGATGGCGAATACATCTGGCTTGCATGGACAGCAATGCCCATTGAGAATGAAAAACTGATATTTGCCGTAGCTAAAGAAATCACACATAAAAAAATTCTGGAAAAAGAAAGGCAAAAACTACTTGAAGACTTTACAGAGGTAAATCAACAATTAAAACAACTGGCTTTAACAACATCTCACGACCTGAGATCTCCAATAAGTAGTATCATTATGAGTTTTGATTTGCTCGATACATCAAAAATCCTGGATCAGCAAACAAAAGATCTTCTTAATATTATTAAAACAACAGGTGAAAATTTCACACTTACATTAAATAACTATTTGAATGTCCTAAGCGACAAGCATGGTATTCAATCAACTATCGAAGAGATTGATATTGAGCAGTGCCTGAATGAGATGCTCCCTCCTATCCGCTTTCTGATTGAACGAAATAAAACCACAATTCACACCAATTTTTCTGAATTTAGTACCATTCGTTTTGATAAAACAAAGCTGGAAAGCATCTTCCTTAATTTGATTTCAAATTCGATTAAATATAGAAGAGTGGATCATCCACCGAAAATTTCCATTCATACTGAAGTTCGCAATGGAGAAAAATGCCTTATTATATCTGATAATGGAATGGGACTTGATTTGGACAAAATAAAAGATAAAATCTTTAAATTGCATCAAACATTTCACAACCACCCCGACAGTAAAGGTGTCGGTCTCTATTTGGTCCATAATCACGTAACCGGAATGGGCGGCAAAATTGAAGTAAAGAGTTGTGTAAATGAAGGAACTACTTTTATCATTACGTTCAGCAACAGTGTTTAATTGAATAAGAAAGTTTTCCAAGTCTTCATTCTCAATCACTTTATTTGAAGCAAACATCAAACATGAATATCCATATATACAGAGTTGTGTTAGTGAATAACGCAGTAATGTAATATTTTTGAATACGTTGAATCTTTTAGAATCATCCATTACCAATCAAATCAATCTCCCATATCGATGAGCGAAATACATCCCACAGTCAGTTATAGTTTTACCATGCGTCTCTATATCGAAAATAAGCCCGGCATGCTTGCAAAAGTATTAAATACCATTGCCGATATGAAAGGAGATCC
>JBBDIH010000015.1:0-1592 GCA_040880505.1 Minisyncoccota bacterium | reverse complement strand
TTTCCTTCTTTGTGTACTGCCCTGACCATCCTGTCGGAGTTGATATTGTAGGGAGTGAAAAAATACTGTATGAGTCATATTCTTTATTCTCACCAACGAAATAATCAAGTGCTTCGAGCAATCCACACAATGCCGGATTATTAGCCCACAATCCTCCATCACAGTAAAGTGCATTATTTATCTGATGGATAGGCAGAAAGCTTGGTGCTGCAGATGTAGCCAAAGCCGCATCCACCATGGTTATGTTAGCATCCTTGAAGAATGTACCATGAGGGTTTTTAAATACACGTGGCATTCCAATTGTAAGATTAAAACTTGGAATGCAAAGAAAAGTAGTAGCATCCTTGAGTGTTGCACTTCCAAAGAAGTCAGTCAGTATACTTTCAAAATTATTACTCTTGTATTTACCACCAAAAGCTACTTGCCTTAATGTTTGTATGCTCTTCTGAATTTTATTCATTGGCTCAGGGAAAATAACTGGACCCTTGTTTTGGTAGAGTGAAACAATTTCTGACGCTGGTTTCTTGATTGATAGAGCTAATGCAATCAATCCCCCGGTAGATGTTCCACAGATCATATCAAATTGATCCGCAATTTTTATATCGTGCTGTTCTTCGATAAGTTGAAGAATTCGAGCTGGATAAAGGCCTTTTATGCCCCCGCCATCGATAGATAAAATTTTGAATGTTTTTGTCGGGCTTAGGATACTTTTGCCCCTATTAGGGCCATTTAATATTTGCCGTCTTGAATATATATCCACAATGATTGCTCAGTTTAGCGTTTGATAAAAATTCAACATATATTTCACTTATGAAACTTGTCTCTTACATAATACAAACTATCATTATGTGCCGCAAGTAAAACTTGTTTCACGTGTAAAACAACCGGAGCACTCTATGCCAAGCAATGTTGATATTCAAAAATTTTCAGCAATGGTTAAAGATAAACGTGGAGATATGGGTCTTAGGGAAATGGCTAAGAAGATCGGTAATATCAGCCCATCTACACTTTCAAGAATTGAAAAAGGAAAAATTCCTGATCTTGAGACATTTGTAAAAATTTGCCAATGGCTTGACGTTTCCCCGGAGGAGTTCGTACCAGGTTTTAGTGGTCAATCAATTGACAATCAATTCAAAGATAAGCCCACTTCTGAAATTATTGCTTTCCACTTGAGATCTGATCAAGCAATGTCTCATGACTTGGTTGAAGCATTAATAACAATGGTGAAAGCAGCTGAAAGCCAAAATAGGACTGTAAAATAAATTCAGGAGTGATGAAAAGAGGATTTAAATCAAGAGCAAATAAACTGTCTAAAGGGATTCGAAAAAAAATGGGTCTTAAGATTGATGATTACTTGAACCCCCGCCTCTTAGCAGAAAAAATGGATGTTAAAATTATAGATCCCATCGAACTTAACTTGCCGTCTGAAATATTAGAGACTTTGCTATCTGCCAGAAGCGATGAATGGTCTGCATTAGGTGCTCATATTAGTGAAAAGCCAACCATATTTTTAAACACTTCTCACCCTGAAACTCGTATTGAAGCCAGTATTATGCATGAATTGGCTCATTTTATACTGAAACATGAACCAA
>JBBDIH010000014.1:0-1604 GCA_040880505.1 Minisyncoccota bacterium | reverse complement strand
GTTTGTCGAAAGTCGGAGTCAATAGTAATCCGTTATTTGTATCATACTTTTCTTTATCATTTGATTCAGAATATGGTTTAATATGTGATGCAATTAAAAGGGCACTATTTTTACAATCGGTAATTGAACAGCCTTCCCAATAAAGTATGAGGTTTTTTCTAAATTTTCCTTGTTGAAGTCTATACTTAACTAGTATTTCCCTTTCTGTCCGAGAAAGCTTTACTGATTCGGATTGTATTTCGCTCGTAGGACTATGATCTATATATAATTCTTTCGCACGTTTTTTCACCCAAGAACCATTAGGAATTTTACTTTCTTTCTTTTTCAGAATAATATGTTCCAAGGCTTCTATTTCAAGATTTTCTTTAAAAATTCTTATACCATTACTAGCTTTTTGTCCTTTACTGCTTTCTTTCCAAGGTTCACTATTTTCTTCGAATAATGCTATCAATTCGTCTCGGTCTGATGTAGCGAATTTGGTGAAGTATTTTATAAAGGTTTCTGTTCCAACAGAATTTATTAATCTGTCAATATTTAATGTTTGGTTATTCATTTGGGTTACAGATTATTTTAAACACCGGCATATCACCAATGTAATTCAGGTTATCCTTTTAATAACGGGGATAAAATGAAGAAACCGGAATGAATTTCAAAATACGGGCATGCCCTTATCCTAAACACCTATCATTGTAAAAAAAATTTACTCAATAGACATTTTTCCCCAATTGTGTGTTTTTTACAATGAATGTTAAATCTGAATCACAAGACTATGGGTAAGGTATTATCGGTAATAGTCTCGTTATTAGTAGCTGTTGCATTTTTGGCCGACAGCGATGTGGTCATCAACAAAGCAGAAGTTGAAATAAAAAAATGGTAAGTGCCTTGAGAAGAGAGCCGGCCACACGCCCGATTCTGAGGAATTTCATAAAATTGAATTTAAAGATGGAGCTGGGACGCACACGGTAATAGTTTAGTGATTTAATTAAATATTTTATGAGCTAATTCGATCAAATTAAACGTAGTTAAAAACACATGATCAATAAAATTCTGAAATATAGTAGTCTTATGAAATATATATGTAAATGCGGAGCGGGTATAGGTTTATTTATAGTTTTAATTTTAACAGGGATGTCAGATTCTGCATTTGCACAGATTTATTATGTTTCAGGGGATACCTTATGGGTGCAGGAATCGACCAATTCTGAGCCATTCAGTATTGCTGTCGGCACAACACTCCCGATTTATGCCGTAGAAGCAGACACTGCAGGCGGCTATTTGTATTGGGCGCAAGATGCCACCTCTGATTCTGAAATCTTTCGCGCTGAATTAGACAACCCCGAAAACAAGGAAGTTATTTATGGGGAAAGTGGAAGTGTTAGAGGCTTAGCTATTGATCATCAAAATCAGAAATTATATTGGGCTGATTTAAGTAATACAGGTGAAATATTAAGAGCAAACCTGGATGGTACGGAGGTCGAAAGTTTAGTAGCTGGGGAATCTGAAGGGGATACGGATGGAATTCTTGACATTGCCCTTGATGTGGAAAATGAAAAAATGTATTGGGTGATAACCGGTGCGGTGATGCGTGCAAATTTGGATGGCAC
>JBBDIH010000013.1:0-9015 GCA_040880505.1 Minisyncoccota bacterium | reverse complement strand
AGGCATCCATACCACCGCGAAGCTGATCACAAGATTTCCAGATAGAAGCGTAGAGATCGGATTTTTTTATGGGCATGGGTAAATCATTTAGTTAGTCTTAAAAATACTTTGTAATCGTTTCAATATGAAACCGAAAAAATAAATAGAGTCTATAATGATAAATAATTATAGAGATCTTTTTGTTGAATAATAAGTCAAAAATTGCCCGGAATGGGGGGTCAGTATCACCGGAATATCCAGTTGTCTTACAGTTTCGTTATTTGACATGCATTCTTGAATTATGGGAAAGGTGTACACCGGTTCGGTGGCTAAGCGGCGAGCCAACCAATTTTAGTTAATCTTTAAAGCATAAACTCGTCCGCTTGAGCCACTTTGTTGTGTGCAGTTCTTATAAAGTGACTTTTAAGCAGCCCTTTTCTAATTCCACTAATTCTTCGTCCCAAAACTTAAGTCTATTCAATTTTGATTTAATTTCTCTGTATTCAGCAGAGTATAATATTATTGAAGAAGTTGTTGCAGAATATGTTTTGTCTGACTGAGCTAGTCTGAGTAAATCTTTTACACCATTGAGGATTCTATTTTTCCGTCTTGTCGAAGTACTTGCTCCAGATTCATATTCTTCAATCAAGTGCAAAAAATCTTCAAGCTTCTCATATGCAGCATTACCAATTTCGAATCTCTTTTTACAATGTCTATCCTGATTGTTAAGATCAAGAACTGAGACAGTAAGTTTTCCGAAGTCATTTTTACCTTTAATTCTATAGTTTTTTAAGATTAAGTGGTCCTGTGGATTGACATCACATGGGTTTATGATAGGTTCCTTGTATGTGTCATGGGTGCCCTTTGTGCCATTACATTTTTTGCAAGATGGTAGAAGGTTATCCCATTCTACAACTTCATCCGGATAGTCATCTTTATGATGAAAATGTTCTACCTCAAGATATTTGCTTTCCTCGGTGATGTCGCATTCACAGTATGCACATTTATTATGCGAATAGGCAAGTAAAGTATTGGTTATATATTCTTTACGCCATATTGCTACCCCAGAACTTTTAAACTCAGCTGTAAGGGTTTTTTGCTCGGTTGATGTGAGTTCAGCAGGTTTATTCGCTCTTCTTAGTTTAATCATTACCGAGTCCTGTTAACTGAATTTCTAATACTTTTCTTAAATGGTTATTTGGATGCAGAAATTCATTGATTTTTTGAAACAAAACCTTCGCTTCATCATATTTTTCATTGTCAAGTAGGTAGTTGAATTCTGCTAATGTATCGTTGTAAAATTCAGTCCTAGTATCAGGCATACCCATAACATCAGTTAGTACCTCTTCAATAGACCAGCCCTTGAAGCCGAAAGTTGAACTTGGTAGACTTCGTTGTTGAATCACATTATCTAAACTATGAAGAGCAACAATCTGATTTGGCTCTGCGGTTTGTATTACATGAGGACTATGTGTCGTAGTCACAAATTGAGCTAATGGAAAAGCTTTAAGTAAAACCCCAACAATTTTGCCTTGCCATTCAGGGTGCAAGTGTAATTCGATCTCGTCAATAAGTATTATTCCTTGAAAATCTTTTGCGTTAATTCGAGGATCTGTAAATCGAAACTCAATTTCTTTTATAATTCCAAAAAGAATAGAAATGATTGATTTGAACCCTGAAGATAGATATTCATAATAAATCTCACCGCTTGGTGTATTTACCATTATTTCATTTGAGGATGCATCCACTTTACTGAAAGTGAATGAACTGTCTAAAAATGAAAAACAAGCTTTAGCCAGCTCATAATTGTTAAGTTGTTCTTTAGTCAATGCCTCTTTATGGGCAGAGTACAAATAACGATTGACAAACCAATTTTTTATATCAGAAAGATTGATTCCATTTATGGCATCATTCCAAAGAATATGGTCCTCCTTACCGGTGTCTTTATTTACAGATTTTAGAGCTTGATATTGAAAAATTCGAGCAGTTTTTAATGATATTATTCCACTAGAGTATTGATGTAACGCTCCACTAATTTTAGTTGGTTTTTCAGGAACAAACGTATCTAATTGAATAGTTTTTGACTCTTGTGAGCCATTATTGACTATGTTTACAGTAATTTTCCCAATTTTCGAATTGACATTCCTTTTAAGGATATCGGTTTTACCGGCAGAAAATAGGTGAGCGATTATCTCAAGTATAGTTGTCTTACCAATTCCATTTGGACCACAAATGATATTCATGGTTTCATTGAGCTCTAGTTCTAATGTTTCAATGCCACCAATACCTTCTATTGTAAGAGTAGTTATCTTCATTTTTTAATTTTCAATTGCACACAACGGGTTGGTGTTTCTGCGGCCGGGTTACCTACTTAAAAGTTCAACAAGAAACCTGAACCGGTACGCAGGAAACACTGGTTATACAGCTTACTCGATTTTATCTAAATTCCAATTTGTCCAATAAATACTCATCGTTGGATCCAACGATTCTTCTCCACTAGAACTATACCCTTGGAGATTTCCATCCTCATATATGAGAATGCCTTTCTCACTTCTTGGCGGACGAACTGGAGTTGATAATACAGAGGGTAAACTGAGACCAGTCAGATTATCTTTTTTATCCTCTTCTTTTTTCTTTGGTGGTTCTTTCCATTCAAATCTGATTCCTGCACCCTCTAAATTACCAGTTAATTCTGCAGATTGTTCTCGATTTTTCAAATAAATCTTGCCTACAACCTCCCCAGATTTCTTAACATCTAACTCTAATTTGCTAGGTTCTCCATCATAAGTACCTGAAATTGTGTTTGGATTTGGACTCTTATCTAATATTGCTTTACCAAATTTATGTCGCCATTTTCGAAGTTTATCTACATCTTTATCAATCTTTTCGAGTGATTCATTTTCTTTAGATTCTCTTTCTGAAATATTAGCATGTGCTCTGTAAACATTTTCATGTATCTCCTCTTTTGCTTCGGCATTATTTAAAATTGATTCAGCCTCATCTACAAATCCTACATCTAAAAGTTTATAGGCAAGATTAGCTGAAGCTAAAGTATTGTCTTGCTCCTCAGCCTCTTTGTAATAATTTGTACTTGATATCGGAAGAGATAATTTACCACATGCAACCCCCGCATTATTGGAGGCCATTTTATGTTTCTTAATTTTCAATAGTTTTCGATAATGATAAAGAGCAAATTTTGGAGCAGAATTATTTGAATACAAATAAGCTATGTTAAATCTAAGATCTGTATCTGTTGGGTTATGAACTAAGGCTCTTTCAAAAAACAGAAAAGCTTTTTTATAGTTCTGTTGAGTTTCGAAGATATCCCCAAGTTTCTGATAAATTTTTGCCATTAAAACTGGTTCACGGATCGAACTAATCGATTCTTTTAGTTTACATATCGCTTCTTCGACTTTTTCTTGTTGCAAATAAATATCGGAGATACTTTTTACGAGTGATACTTTAGACGATTCATTTTCTGTTTCTTTTAGTACATTTTCTAATAAGTCCAATGCAGTTGAATGCTCATTGATGAATGAATAAGCATTTGCTAACCATGTAGTTATATTTGGATCATTAGGATTATCTACTGATAAATCTTTTAAATCTTCAAATGCTTGTTTATTTCCTTTTTCAAATGCTAATGAAAGGCCAAAAGCAAGAAAATCTAAACGTGAATTCTCATCCTTTGATTTTGCTGCTTCTGCTTCTAGTAATTCGAGTCCTTTCTCATAATCATTTTCATCAAAGGCTTCAAGCATTTTTGAAAAGATATTAGCTCCCTCAGTTTCTTCAATTAGTTCCTCCTTTTCTTCAATCTTATCACTGGTGTCATCCTTTTTTTTATGTTCAATTCTTTTATCCAGAGCATTCCCACTTTCTCTTTCTATAATCTTTAAATCGTTTAACTCATTTTCTAATTCTTGGACTTTATTTTCAAATATATCACGTTCTTCTTTCACTAGATCAATAGCATCTTTTTTATTCTTCGTCTTTAGATTAAAAATGGAATATGTTTTAAAAACGAATTTATCTAAAATCCATGCCAATGATACAATTAAAATAAGAATCCATGGAATCCAGCCCGGAATCCAAGAGGGCAAATCTGAGAACCAATCATTCATAATTCTTTACCGATATTAAGTATAGTTTTAAATGTTTAGCTGTATAACGGCCCACCGTTTGTGCTGTCGGCCGACCAACTTAAATATAGAAGAATAAACCTAAACCGGTCAGCACGAAACGGTTTGTTAGGCAGCGAAGTTAAAGGGATACTAAGATAATCACGTATAGACAAGATCTAATGGATCAACTCCTACTAAATAATGTCTCCAGATATTTTTAGAAATTGAGATACGCTCATCCTCAGATTTAATGATTGAGTGAATAAGAGAGGAGAGAAATACAATGACTTCATCATAGTCCTCCTCTTCAACTACTTTAATTTCACCTTTGGCACGATAAAAATATTTATCCCCTAGTATACAAACGCCAAAGAGCCTATTTGTTTGACTAAACCACTTCAATACTTTTTCATCAGATACTTTTGATTCGTATGCAAATATAAAATGTCTAACTCCATGGACGCCTTCTTCAATTCCATCACCAATTGGTTGTAAAATTTTTATAGATTCTATTTGATTTAGAGTTTGGTCAAAAACAGTATCAGTTAGAATAGACTTTATTTCAACACTACTGATAGCAGATTCAACCGGAATAAGTGAAATATCCCTGCCTAATAAGATTTGAGGAAGTTTAGAGATATCAGATAAAATTAGATCGAGTTGCAGTGATATCTTTCCAATCGAATCACAAATGAAGCCGCCGGAGACTATAAAATTTTGTGGTAATACATTCTGAAGAAAATCGCTGAGATACTTTTCTCTTAAACTTCCTTTTGTTGCAGAGTGATCGACAATTTTGGATTCTTCAAGTTGAGCGATAAGTCCTTTGATACGGCCTTTAATTACTCCATTTATTCGATTCTGTTTAATATTCCCCATTATTTTGAGCTTAGTTTATACTTCGTAAGAAAAATTTATTCGTTCAAACTGTTCAATTTTAACCTGATCATTATTAATAAGATGATCTTTGATAAATTGGAAAAATTTATGCTCAGGAACGATGAGAGCATTTGGAATTTTATTTGAATATCGATTTTTCTCCTTGTCGAAGTTTTTCAGCTTTTCATTAATTAAGTTAATCACAGAATCAGACTTATCATTTTTCAAATTGCTGTAACTTGAATTAGGAATGACTACAATATCAATTTCGCTGTTTAATTCATATGAAGTTCCAGAAAATGCTCCAAGATAACCTAAGAGTTGATTCCTCTCTATTATCGGTTTTACACAGCCTTCACAGAAAAAAATAGTTTTCCCATATATCGGATTTGGAAGCAGAGAATCATGGATTTTTTTAAAGTGGTCACTAATCAGTTGCAATGAAAGCTGGTTTTCATTTTCCATATTTTAGCTGTTTTCTTGAATTCCAATCTCAAAAGATACGGATTTCCTTTTTTTAACTTCTTCAGTCCTTTTTTTGGGTTTTGGGATTGTAAGATTTAAATCAGGATTTTCATTATTACACATTTCTATAAAATCACTTTCAGAAAATATTTTTATAGGTATACCCTTTTCTATTAGTTTTTCTGCTTTTCTATGCTTAGTACTTTTTTTGTAACCTGAAAGTTTTGTTAAGTCTTGCGTACCAACAACCAATATCGATGTTTTCTTAGAAACACTTGTTTTAACATCGCATCCTAAATTAGATGCTATTTCAGCAGCTTTACTCCTGGAAAGAAAAAGTGAGCCAGTAAATGCTATACCTTCACTATAAAGTGGTCCGTCAGGATTATCGTCAATACATTTCGATAAGCCTTCATATTGATTACCTTCCGATGACAAATTTATAGAGCCAAAAATAGGGTAATGAATTTGATCAAGCCAATCAACAATAGAATGGCCTGTTTTCTCACATGCATGACGGACAATTAGTGCTGCTGCCTTAGCATCTTCAAGAGCATCATGATGTTCAAATTCAATATTTAAATACTTAGCAATATTTGCTAATCCGTAGCCTCTGTAAGCAAAATCTTCCCATGTTCTTCTTGCAATTTTAGCGGAATCTAACCAGTTCGCTTTTAAAAATTCCAAGTCATATTCTAAACAAGCTCGATTTATTGCAATCTTATCAAAAGGCATGTGATGAACAGTTATCCGATCAGCAATTCTATGTTTTAGTTCTGAATATATTTCATCAAATGTAGGAGCATTTTCGACATCCTTTTCGGTGATTTTATGAATGGAAATATTGAATGGATCAAAATAGGCTTCGGGGTTTACTAAGGTACTCCATTGATCAGCAATCTTTCCATTCTGAACTTCAACGAGTCCTATCTGACAGATACTTGAATAATCTGCGTTTGCTGTTTCAACGTCTATGGCTAAGTAATCCATAATGGTTAATTACTTTTTCTCTGTTCAAACGGTATTTGATATTAAGTTGCCTAACGACCCAGCGTTTAAGCGGCGAGCCGAGTTGTTAAAATTAAAAATTCGAACCCTAAACGAGTCCGCTTAAAACGCCTTGTTATAGGGCTGATTTAGTTGTATTTAAAGATTGTATTTATCAATAATACCTTTTAATTCAGTGATGTGATCTCCATCTATTTCTTTATTATCAAAGTTAATTTCGTTTACTTTTTCTTTAATTGAATCAATGTTTTCGATCATCGGAATAAGTAGTTTGCTCCCAATCCACACCCTGAAAGTAGCCTTTGTTTTAATGTCTTCAACATCTTCGTTACTAATTAATTCAGATGGTGTCTTAAAGGTATTTTCAGTATTTATAAATGAAGTATAGAAGCCGTGATTTTTCTTGTTATTGAGTTCATTAATTGAATTAAATTCCAAGATTGAGTTTCGAACGGATAGCTCATATTTTTCATAAGAGATATCTTTTAATAGTTGTATTACTATATATTCTAGCCCTATTGCTTTTTTTGATTTAAATTTGTGGTCTCTAATCTTGCATAACATTTTTTTGCGATCTTCTTCAAATCCAAAAATAACTCCACCAACTAAATAAAATGCTTTTGCTATTTCTTCAGTAGCTAATTGAAAAATAGAATATGCTCTTTCTTTCCGGTTATTCTCGCATAAAAAATTTGCATCCGAAAGCAGACTTTTTGAATTGTCTATAATTTTTGGCAATCCTCTAATTATCTCTTCTTCCATGATGCATATTTTGAATAATTGGACATAAAATGAGTCTTAATATATAGATCTGATTTCTAATACCGCATCTGGTTCTCGATAATTACCCCGTTTGATAAAATTTTCACAAGAGCCTGTAACTCCTCTTGTGTCATTGAGTGTAACAGCATAATTTTTCTTTGCGATAAGCTCTCCTTCGTGAAAGAAAAGAGCCAAGAATTGATCAGAATTCATACCTGTCTTACAGTAATGCCATTCTTCAACATTCTTGTAAAAATCACTTTTAATAGGGGCTCCCATGATTGAATGAACTTCATCTTTATCCATTCCTGGGTTTAGTTTATATGACACAGCTAGATTTTGTTGGGTACCGCATCCGAAAAGCAAACTTAATGCAACAATTATGAAAAGATTTTTCATCGTGAAATTATGAATTAGGAATTGTTTTGATTTATAGGACTAAGCCCTATAACATATAATTACACGACACACTTCTCAGTGTGTCAATTGTCATACAATATTTGAAAAACTCCAAAGAAGCAAGTAACCCTTATTTTTGTAATGATTTTACGACTAAATTTCTGATCCTCTAGTCGCAGAAAAAGATAAAAGCGGCTGTAGTTTTGAAGTACAAAGCATTTTCACAAACCCATTCAACACGCCACACCCTGGCTATATTAACAACTGACAGGCCGGGGGCGGTCTTTTTGCGGTACCAGGGTTGTTTTAGAGAGTGAATAGGGTCCCTTTTTAAACGTTACTGGGACTGTAGGATTGAATGAATTATCAAAAAACCGAGATGATATTAATTCAGCAATTACATATTTCAAACTCAGGTTTTTACTAACAGAGCGCGTTTTACACCAAAGCAGCTCTGATATGACATAGGTAATGTAAATATTACATTACCTGAATGATGAAAATACATCACCTATTTCAGATACTGCCATATCTTGATCAGAATTGACAGAAAGGAAGATAAACACGTCAAACATGGATAATGTTACAGGCTTTTACAGACCAATTATAAAGCGTTCAGTTTCATTAGAGTAATTACTATCTTTGTCACTCCAAAGCGATGCCCACGATACCATATTGATTGATTTTTCATGCAAGTAAAAAGTAGCAGTAGAAATGTTAAAACTACCGATCCGTATAAAAGCACAAAGTTAGGATGCAGCTAGGGTAATTTGATAAAAACATTAGCGAATGTATTCAAAAAGCGATAGTAGTAACTATCAATAGTGACATCTTATTAAACAATAAAATGAAAGCCCAGAAAGACCGCCTTTATGATGATGTGAAATTCCTTACTGAGTTGAGGCCTTATCGGAACTATCAGAATTTAGAAAGTCTGGAGAAGGTGTGCTCTTATATAAAAGAAGCATTTATTAGTGCTGGCCTCAAAGTTAAAGAACAGAAATGGATAGCAGACGGGAAAGAATACACCAATGTTATTGCTATTTATAATGAAAATAAGGAGCAGAGATTGGTTATTGGAGCGCACTATGATGTTTATGGAGATCAGCCCGGCGCTGATGACAATGCAAGTGCTGTAGCTGGATTGCTTGAAACAGCAAGACAAATAGGGGAGAATATGCCCAACGCGACAGGTTATAATACTTTTTCTCTCTTTTGTTTTACCATAGTTTTACCACTCTAAAAACTATAAAAGTCTAACAGATTGTAAATATATTATTTACAAAACAATTAGACTTCTATTCTGTGCCCGGGGGGGGACTCGAACCCCCACGTTGTTGCCAACATACGCCCCTGAAACGCACGCGTCTACCAATTCCGCCACCCGGGCTTTCTTTTC
>JBBDIH010000012.1:981-9025 GCA_040880505.1 Minisyncoccota bacterium | reverse complement strand
TAAAAGTTCCCGGCTACTATGATGAAATTGAATTTGAGATTAATGGTGAAATTGGAACCTATAAACGCAGCCGTTCAGGATGCTATTTCTGTTTTTATCAGAGGAAAATTGAATGGATCTGGCTTTATGAAAGACATCCGGATTTGTTTGAAAAGGCATTGGAATATGAAAAAGACGGGTATACATGGATGGATAACGAAAGCTTGAACGAAATAATTAAACCAGAACGAATAGCTCAAATTAAATTGGAGCAAATAGAGAAAATTAAGAAAAAACTCAATAAACCAAAGTCTAATAAGCTAATTGATATATTAGATGATGGGGAGGAATTATGCGCTAATTGTTTTATTTAAAATATATTATGGATATAAATAAAAGGATATTTAGACATAGATATCTAATACTTCTATTAATATTAATAATTACATTTCTTATCATTAATTGCGTTTGGGAACTTAAGGATCCATACCTAACAACCGTTAATGCGATATTCTTTTCATTAACTGCAAGCATTTTAGTAGGTATTTATTTCCAATATGTTATAAAAAATGAAATATCCACACAGCATTTAAAAATCATGGAATTTAAGGATGAGTATAATAAAAGCGGAATTATTAAATATTATGACTCCTTTAAAAAATGCGAGAATGACTTGAGAAAGGATATTTTGAGTACAAATGAACTGACAATCTATTTAACTTATGGTTCCACAGTATTAAATACATTGAGTGAACAAATAAATTTCATGTTAAGTAATAAAAATAAGAAGGTCGAGATTGTTTTTATGTCCGAGGATAATCCATTTATTCTTGGATTAGCGCAGCAATGGGGCTATGAAATTAAAGTTTTAAAGAATAAAATTTCTGATTCAAAGAATCTCATACTAGACATTTCAAAAGAAAGCAAAAATGAAAACTTAACTATTACCGAGAATAGTAAATTCCCCGTTAACTATTCATTCTACCTACTTGATTCTGTATTATATTTTGTCCCAACAAAGTTATGTAACCCCAAGACATTTACTCCATTAGTGATTAAGGCGAATAAGACAATTGATAATACTTCACTATATGGAAAAATTAAAGATGATTGGACAAAGCTTTCATTGGAACTAAAGAAACAATAAGATGGATAAAATTTGTGTAATAGATTTTGAAACAACAGGTATAGATGTATTCAAGGATAATCCTATCGAGATTGGTTGCATTATAATTAATAATGATGGCAAAAAGCTTAATAATTTCCATTCATATATTAGACCGAAGAATAAAAGAAAATTTAGTGCGAGGGCAAAGAACATACATGGAATAAATGATTTTGATTTGATAAATGCTCCTACGCAAGATGAAGTATTAGAAACTTTCTTCAAATTAGTAGGAACAGACTTTAGGTTTGCAGGATGGAATATAGGATTTGATGTATCATTCTTTCGTCGTATGTGTCATGTTAATGACAGGATGAAGTTATTTAATGCAATTAACCATAGACATATTGATATACAGTCAATTGTATATTATCTTGTTCAATTAGAGCTTTTTCCAAAAGAATTAAAATCATTGGAAGATTTAATAGTACATTTCGGAATGAAAAGGAACAAAAAGCACTCAGCAATTGAAGATGCTGAGTTGACAGCAAAAGTTTACGGCAGACTAATTTCGATAGATTCCTTATTTAAAAGACCTTAATGATTCCCCTTTTATCCTTTTATCTAATTCATCGAGAGCTAACCCTTCTGGTTTATCTTCCATATTCCATAAACTTTGCAAATCTACCGAAAGATTTTTAATTGATTTCTTCGATAATAATGATTTATCAAAAGCGTAGATAAAGAGTTGACTGGTAATGCTCTTATGCATTATCATTTTTTTTGAAGATGAATTCCAAAGTATGTTCTTCCATAATAAATCGGAAAGATTATAAGTAATTCGCTGTGTTAGAATTGTTAAAATGTTCTCTATCGAATACTCGGAATTCTGAAATACGAAGGAGACTGCTTTAGCAAATGCTTCAAGACCAACAGGTCTAAAAAGTAAGTTACCCCCTGTTTTTGAATTCCTGACATATTCATTTAGATTATTACCCTCAATATAGCTATTTACATCAGGATTTTTTTCAATTAGTTTGTCCCAGAATGCTGTAATAAAAGATTGAAATTCATCGATTATAGTTTCTGCAGGGCGAACTTTTAAGAAATCCTCAATGTTCTTTTTAGTTGGGCTTTTATTATATTCATGTTTATAAAAGCCCTTAAATAATTCTAGATTTGTTTGATACAAAGATATAATTGATGTAAACGCTGTCTTATTTGTATCTGGAATAGCTTTTTGCTTTGCTTTAACAACCTTTCCTTGACTGAAAAGAATATAATCTTCTATAAGGTTTCTAGTCACAATTGCAACAATATCATCTTCATCTAAGGCAATTATATCATCAAGTTTTACAGGTTTTGCGTACCTATTAAGTGTTGTAAATAACCTCCTTGTTCGCTGCATGCCTTCATCTGAAGAATTATGTCCAATAAAAATAACCGGGATTACCTCCTCACTTAATTCTTCATTCTCCTTAACTGCAGCTTTAATACCTTCAACTCTATGCTGCCCATCCACAGGAAAGATTTTTTCTTTCCCGGATAATTCAAGGAAACCAACTTCAAAAAATTCATCATCCTCATATTCAATTCTTAATTCAATCCAATTTGGATTTCCGTCATATACAGCCAAAACTAGAGATCCTAGAAACCGTTCCTGCGTTCTTAGTATATAGTCTTTGATGCTAATATAATTACTCGAAATAGCCCTTTGGATTTCCTGACTTAGTGTTTCTGATTTGTGTAGCTCTTGATCAATCTTCTTCACAAATTTTGAAACTTCAGAGAATTTCATCCTAGATATGTAGTAAGTCCAATCACCAATTTTAGCTCTTATTGCAGGCAACTTCATATTCTAATTCTTGTTTACTTCAAATGCTGGTTTCCGAACCTCAAATTTAATGATTGGAATTCTATCATTGAAAGGAGGTAAAATTCCATTTATCAAAGATGCTTCAGTATTTACTATTAACTCATTATCCTCTAATGGTAAATACCTTAAGTACAAATAACTACCCCACTTTTTTATCATTTTGCTTATTTTTACTCTTGTGTCCTTTTTAAAATATTCAGTATAGTACTCCATACACCTTTTTCTGAGATTCTGACTATCTGTATACTTTGCACGTCCAATATATGCAGGATATTTTTCAAAAGAAGGTAAAACTACCCCTTTTATAAAAAAGTAATATATGCCTCCAACTTTGTTCGAGATTGATTTTATTTCATCCGATATCCCAGAATCAAGTTTATCCAAAAACTTGATCTCTTCTGACCAATTTTCCTCTCTAAGTATTGAATCATCAATTGATACCTTTTTCCACCGTTCAGGAAATAAGTAATAAACTACATCGAATTTCTTATTCTCTTCGTTTTCAGAGAGGTATTTATCAAAACTAATATCCATTTTCTATTTATTCAACTTCTTTTAGAAGTTTAACAAAACAGTCCTCATCATCAAAAAAAGCGGGATTCTCTTTTATCTTCGAATTAATAAATTCAAAACCGCCATTTGCATATGCCTCAATGCGATCCTTAATTTTTAACATTTCGGCTTCAACTTCTTTATCATTCATGTCTTCCAGAGCATTTAAGTCTAGGCGAGCTGTAACCATTGTAACCATCCATAAGTATTGTAATGATGGGAATGAATCATTTGAAGTCCAATCACGCATAGGAACTCCAAATGTTCTAGTTTCATAATCATTACTTAGAGGCAATGGATTCTCTGTATAAACTCCAATATATGCCGCGTAAATATAGAACTCATAAAAATTTGTAAAAAACTTACCTAAATCATAGCTTTTCTCTGTCTTTTCATGATAGTCTATTGCCCCTTTTCTAGCATAGCCTTCGATCAAATTGCGATGCTTCATGGAATATCTTGGAGCCTTTTTCCCTAGATCTTCTATAATGTCAACCATGGCTTAATTCAATGATGAAATTTTTGTTGATAAATCAATTCTATTCATGCGTTGGTTTTCAGGTTGAGAGGGTTCTATTACTATTACGGAACCCAAATTCTCTATCTCTTTTAATAGTCTTTCTCTCAGCATTATATTGTGATAGAAATCGTAACTAATAATTATACTCTGGTTAAAAATTTCACTTATTGTTTTACAAAATCCAATAGTATAATTATCACTGAACTTTGAAGTGGGAGCATCTGTTATTAATGGATGATGTTCTGTTCCTCCTTTTGCGGAAACTATAGCCAATATTGTCGCTAATTTGATTAAAATAATATTTGAGTCATTGATGGATGTCAATTCAACTCCATTTTCATCAACATTTTTCGGCATATGGCTTTTACCTCTTTTTTCTAAAATAATTTTGCCTTGAACTGAAGTATTTTCTCTGGTCATTTGATAAAAATGGGTATTCGCCAATTCTTCAATCAGTTTAATCTGTTCTTCATAAACCAGATCTCTTGTTGATAAAGCTATTTCAAGAAAATCATCCAATATTTCCTTTTTTTCAAGTGTATCAGGATTCATTTTGCCACCGAATGAGCTTTTCAATTCACGGTTAATAATACTCAACCGTTCCTTATACTGTTTCAGCCGAGCTTCAGTTTCAAATTTGTTTTGGACAAATCTGTCTTTTGAATCATCTGATTCCCTAAAACTTCTTACAATATTTTTTGCGTCTTCTTGAGAAACACTCCCTGTCGTTAATAAATGGTTTAATTTCTCTTCAATTGTACTATATGCTTGTTTTTTATTTTCTATTGTGGCCTGAAGATTATCAAGTTTTTCTAATTCCTCTTGAATCGATTCGTCAACTCTTGGAATCGCATAATTACTTATAGTATATGCATTGCTGTAGAGATCCTGAATATTCTTTTTTATGTCTTGTTTTAAAAAATCGGTATAGCTTACTTTTTTCTTCTTCGTTCTTTCTAAAACATTGCTAAGATAGGTATGAGCAGGGTCACCAACAATAAATGAGCGATCACATAAATAACATTTCTTTTCATTCAGCATCTCCTCAAGATATTGCCTATTTGGTACATTTTCTGGAAGCTTGTGTTTGCGGGCCTCTTCTTGTTGTAATTCTAATTTGCGTTCTATTTTTATATCTTCACGACGCTCATCATATTTCTTTTGCATTTGTTCAAATTGCACGGAAAACTTACCAGCATTTCGTAGTAACCATTTTTTTCTAAATAAATTATTATTGAAGTTTCTTCGCCCGTCATTTAGTAAACTTTGTGCCTGATTAATTTCTCCTTTAGCACTTTCCAGATTAATTTTCAGCTTTTCAAGCTCTTTAGCATCCTCAATCTTACCTAGTAATTCTTCTTTCCTTTGTTCAGCTGTTTCAAGATTATCAATAATTAGAATAAGGTTATCTTTTTCCTTATCTATCAGTTTTTCTAACTTCTCTTTTTCAAGTAAATTCTCCTTTGCACTATTATTAAGCCTTAATTTTTCTCTCTCTTCCCTATTATAAGATTCATTGGCTTGTTTGGCAACTTTAGTTGCAATTTCGATATAGTTGTCAAATATATTTATTCCACTAAGTACATCAATTGCTTTCGTTAATGAATCTTCATTCTTAAAATCAATTAGACTATCAACTTGTTCTCCTTGAAACCATAAGTAAGGTTCCATATCTGGGGGGAGGAGAAGTTTAACGATACGATCAAAAGATCCAGATTCAGGCATTGGTTTAAAATTGAGAATATCTTTCATCTCAACTTTCGTTATACTTAAAGAATCAATTTTCCAACATGATGGATCGCTAAAGTCATCCGTTTCTTTAATTTTTTCAAGTCTGAT
This sequence comes from Minisyncoccota bacterium, assembly GCA_040880505.1. Lineage (GTDB taxonomy): Bacteria > Patescibacteriota > Minisyncoccia > UBA6257 > GWB1-50-10 > JBBDIH01. The sequence goes on along the minus strand of JBBDIH010000012.1, from coordinate 3,154 downwards.
AGAACGAGTTAATAAATACTCTGTAGGAACAGATCCTTTATCTGATTGATCAAGAAGTAATAATTGAACAATAACTTCAACAAATTCCCCAATTTGAGCAGACGCTTTGGCTTTGTCAGAAGCTAAATTAATTCCAACATGTGATGTAGGTTCAAAGCTACGTGTTGATGAGTTAAATACTTTATCATACAATAACCAATAAAAAGCATCATATAGTTTTGATTTACCTGAACCGTTATCGCCAATAATAACATTCAGGCCTGGTTTAAATTCAAATATATTTGAATCAAGTGGACCAGAATAACATTGGAAATCTTGAACTGCGATTGATTTAATTATCATGAGAATTTTTTTTGAATAGTTGATTAATTCTTCGAGAAGATAAATCAATGCTGTCCCCGTTCTCTGTATATAAAATTACTGTTTTGATAACTTCTAGTAATTTATCCTCAGTGATCGCGAATAAATCCAATTTGTCAATTTGGCTTTTACTCATAGAAAGCTTCTCCTTCAATACTGGATTCTGAAGGAATTTTTTAAATATTTGATTCTGATTCATATTTTACTTGATTTTTTCTCTAATTTCAAATAAATCTAGGTCGTACTGTTCGCATAAAGCCTCTACTTTAGCTATTGCACTGTATTGGTTTCTTGCTAAAAATGCAAAATCAGCTACTCGTTTAAGTTCATTTTCGACAAGAGATTTTTCCATATTAAATGTAACAATATCTTTTTCTGAATTTTCAAAATTTGGTGTAACAACTAAGTCATGAATAACTGCATGGCTTTTATAAATGTGTGTTCTCAAGATACGTCCTCTTCTTTGTATAAATTGTCTTGGATTACCAGTACTTGAGCAAAATATTGCTAATTCCGTACGAGGAACATCTACACCCTCATCCAAACATTTCATGGCAGTAAGAACATCGATGTCGCCAGTCTCAAATGCATCTAAAGTTGCTTCTCTACCTTCAGTCTCTCCTGTAAAGGTTGAAACCCTAATGGTTGGATGGGTTTCCATAACCGCCTGATTGTAGTGCATCATTAATCGCACATCTTCATTGGAATTATCAAACCCTTCGGGGACATATACAAATGTATATTTTAAGTTTCCGCGTTTTTCAAACTCTTCTTTTAAAATATCTTTAAAAATTGTCAGCTTATTACTGGCCTTATGAATAATTCTTTTACGCTGCATCAAGAGCATATTTGCGGCATCTTTGTCTCTGAATTCTCCTGTTTCAGGATCAAAAAAACGAATTAGTTTTAAAGTTATTTTTTTGTAAACCTCCATCTCCTCAATGCTTAATTGGATTAAATGAGGATGATAATCATATTGACATAAAATCCCTTTTGCAATGGCCTCCTCCATGGTATACTCATAAGTATAAGGAGGAGTATCATTGAAAAATTTATTCATTTCTTCCGTTCCTTCTGCATCATAAATTCTTTTTGGTGTCGCAGAAAGTCCAATTCTTTTTTCAATATGTGTGCTTGGCAAGAGTTTTTTAACCTGTGCTGCAGCAATATTATGAGCTTCATCCGCTATCAGTAAGGACTCTTTTGGAAAATATTTAAGAAAATTCTGCAGTGCATTCCGAATAAATGATGCATAGGTAGAAATTACGATAAAAGATTTATCAGTGCCAAATTGTAATGAAGTAGTAAGTTTACTTAGTCTTCTTTTCCAATCATTATCAATGCCAACATTAATAATAGAATGAATATTAAACTTTTCGATTTCTTTAACCCATTGGATTTGAAGATCATTAGTTGGAACGAGTATTAGGGCTTGGTATAATCCAAAAGTTTTAAATACTTCCAATAGACAATTCAGAGCAGTTATTGTCTTTCCTGTCCCAGTAGCCATTGCAAAGATTCCCTGGAAGTCATTGGATTTCCAGTTTTCATATGCCTTTTGTTGGTAATCTCGAGGGCCTTCTGGGTAAGGGAATCGCGGTTGATTTCTAAATTCAAATACTCTTTTTTCGAATGCTTCAATATGTTTTGTATAAGCATCTTTAAATCTGGGTCTCTTATTTAGCTTTTTTAAAACATCGATTTCATCATCAAGCAGTTGATCAAGCTCTTTATCATGACTTCTTTCTTTAATTACTTCAACAACATCTTTACTATTAAGATATTCAAATGAGTCATTATCATGTTTAAATAT
>JBBDIH010000012.1:0-971 GCA_040880505.1 Minisyncoccota bacterium | reverse complement strand
TTTTAGCTTTTTCCGCTCGCTCTCCCCAGGATCTAGAAATACCAAAACTTTCTCCATTCTCGATTAATCCTGCATAGGTAAAATTGCAACTACCATTAAAAGCAATAATACTTTCATCGTCATAAAATATTCCTTGCTTATAATGAGACATTCCCCCTTCAGTAAGTCTAACAGGTTGTATTACAAGTCTATTGTGTTTGAGTAAATACCTAAGACAATTGAAGAAGTGTTTATCCCCATTTTCTATAACTTTAGCCAACGCATCGAGATCCTCAGTAAGTAGCTTTATAACACTTTTAGTAGTATATTCTGTAAGTGGTTCTTCTATTAGTATACTCCTGTCATCTTTTGAAAGAAAATGATTAGTTATGATTCTTAGTTTTCCTCCATTAAAAATAAATTGAGCAAAACCATAAGCTAGTGCCCTAATTGCATTTGTACTAAAGTAACCTAATTTTAAATCGATCTGATTACAATGAGGTATAGTACTCAAATAGAATTCAATTGGAAGGAACTTTCCATCAGAGCTATATTCTAGACTAACTGGATATTCTATTGTTTTTAGCATTTTAATGCTTTGAGCATTATAAAGATACTTTATTGGATGAAAAATCGAAGCAATAATTTAACGAATATTTTAACCTTCAAGATTTTCAATTCATTTCTGATATGCATAGATTTGCCATATTCCATGATTTGCAAGTTTTTGGATGGGGTAGTTCGTCTAGTACGAATCGATATAAGGGCTAAATTGACAGAGTAAATCGAACATTTTTCCACACTTCTTCTAACAACTAGGTACGTTTTCTTTCATTAAAAAATTGTGTTTATAGCAAAGGCAGCGACAATGGCTTTGGGGTGGGTATTTGACTCTTTTTCGGAATAGTTTTACTTTAAAGTATGCATTCTATAAATTTTTAAGTTCATCTTCTTTATCCGACCTTTAAAAATCGTTCATAACGCTCCCTGAT
>JBBDIH010000011.1:0-1619 GCA_040880505.1 Minisyncoccota bacterium | reverse complement strand
CTGGTTCTACTGATTTATACCGGTGAAGTATACTCTCAAGATGATTCAATGGGAGGTGAGTCTGATATTGACCCTATCAGTGCCGATAGAATTGGAAGCTTCTATTCGATATTACCCATTGTAGGTTATAGTTCGGATTGGGGTGTATATGGGGGTGGATTTATCCAGAGAATTAACTACGGTGTTGGTGTAGAACCCTTTCTCAGTAATTTGAAAACAGACATTACGGTTTCTACAAAAGGTTATTTTGTATCACAGATTGAGTATGAGAGAACGAAGACATTTGGCATGAATCTGAGAAGCAGAATTGAATTTATAGGGCAAAGAATTACACGGGGGCAGTATTTCGGAATTGGAAATGATACCGAATTCTCAAAATCTCTCTACGATGAAGGTTTCTATTTTTATGAGAATCGAGAGTTATATTTAAAATATATCGTCAGAAAACAAGTTGGCGAATTTTCTGAATTTGGGAAAATTGATCTATTTGCAACCTCAACTTTTTGGAGGGTAAACAGTATCACCAGGGGTAATGAGTCACTTTTTTCAAATGATGAACCACCAGGTTTTCAAACGAGTAGTATTGGGAAGATAGGAATCGGAACCTTATTAGATAGTAGAGATGATGAATTTTCCCCAACCGGAGGAATACAATATGAAGCCGGATTGAATATAGCACCCTCTCTATTTGGGTTTGATTATTCTTATTCAGAAGCAGTTATTGATTTAAGACAATATGTGACACTTTTTTCAGAAGTTGTTTTTGCTAATCGGGTAAAATACAATCACACATTTGGTGATGCCCCCTTTTGGGCAATGCCTATTATTGGTAACAATGATGGATTAAGAGGGTATTATTTTAATAGGTTTAGAGGAGATAGTTCTATTCTAAGCATGACTGAAGTTAGGGCATGGTTATTTTCAGTATGGGATGATCAAATTAGAATAGGGTCACATCTTTTTTGGGATACAGGTAGAGTATATACTGATTTTGATTCGAATGCCTTTTTTGATGAATGGAAGCATAGCATTGGTTTTGGTTTCGCTTTCACACTTTTCCACCCTGATTTTATATTAAGAAGTGATTTCGGGTTTTCAAATGAAGCATTTCGATTCTATTTTGGAACCGGATATGTTTTTTAATTTTCCTGAACTCGGAAGAGTAACCGTCTTTGTGATGCCTAATTTCAAATCTATTCTTGATAAGTGTAGCACAATTGTTTGCAGATAAATAAAAATAGTCCCATATTTGATGCAATTGCCTTTTTACCGAAATATTTTATATTCAATACTCTAATCAATTTCAATCCAAGCAGAACCTTCAATGAAATTCGACACACATACTTTTCCAAGTGTTATTGAAAGTAGCAACTCTCTACTTACTAATGTTACCACGAATCGACTCGATGGATTAAAAATCCAACATAATGAACAGGATTATTTAGTAGGCAATCTAGCGCTTGTAGAGGGAAGTTCTCCTCATAAAGCCATTAATTGTGCTCCTGATGAAATTGATTATCAGATTCTTGTTAAAGCAGCTCTATCTATATCGAACCGAATGGCTAATGGAAGAGCTCTCAATATTACAGCCGGTTTCCCATATTCAACATATCAAGTTT
>JBBDIH010000010.1:0-1620 GCA_040880505.1 Minisyncoccota bacterium | reverse complement strand
AGTATATAGCAACTTGTATTGGGCCTAAAAACTGCCAAACTATTACCTTGTCTATGTGAGAAGCTATAGTTTCTACTACATTCATTACAGTTAAGTTTTTCCCAAAAGGTATAACAGTCTCATCTACTTCATCATTTTTGACTTGTTTTAATGTTTTTAAGAAAAATAATCCAGCGAATATAATGTGTGATATAAAATAGGCAAATATTATCATAAGTACGTTGTTTGTCAGGTATATTGCCGGGATAAGGATCAATAAAGAAAGAAAGGCATACCCCAAGCTGTATTGCATATATTTTTTAAAATCTTTTCTACCGTTCCAAAATGATAGAAAAAGAGTAAGCACTTTTTCTCCAGGCATTAATATTCCCGCTATTAAAAATCCTCCACCAAGTAATATATTCCCGTTTATAAAATACCATCCACTTGCGATAAGTAGCCCTAAAGATCCTAAAATCGACCATCTAAATCTTTCTTTAGTAGCTATCCAAAGCGTACCCTCTTTGCTCTTAGTAATACTTTTTATAAGTGATGTGTTAATACCAAGTAAAGAAAATATACCGGCCATCACGGTTCCTGATAATATGTACTGATAAACTCCGAAAGATCCTTGGTCTAACCAATTACCAAAAGCAAACATTGTTATAAAAGATACAATTAATAATCCAACCTTATTTAAAACCAACCAAAAACCTCCTTTTGTGGCATAGAACATATCAGTCTTTGTATATTTTTGGCTCCACCTTAATATTTTTTTTATTTTGTTTTTCATAAGTATTATGATTATTGTAGAATAATAACATTATATAGTCATTAATTTTTTATTCATAAAAAAATGAAAACAAAAGAATACATTAATAAAACAAGAGAAAATTATAAGGATGAAAGAATAGCCAGTAATTATAAAAAAGCATATTCTGGAAAGCTGAGTTTACGAAACTTTAGAATAAAAATGATTAGCTATCGTGAGCGGAAAGTAGTGAAAAAATTTCTCTCTTATATATCAAATGAAGAAACATTAAAAAATAAAAAAGTTTTAGACATTCCTGCGGGCACAGGAAAATTGACAAAGATACTTCTTTATAATGGTCTTAATGTAACAAGCGGAGATATATCAAAAGAGATGATGGATCAAATTGACAAAGATCTAAAAGAGCATAAGAATTATATTGATGAAAGAGTTATGGACGCGACAGGTCTTCCTTTTGAAGACAACTCTTTTGACTTAGTAATAAGCATCCGCCTTCTTCATAGGGTGGATGCGGAGACAAGAAAAAAAATAATAAAAGAGGCAGAAAGGGTTTCGCGTAAGCATTGTATAATTTCTTTTGCTAAGGATAATTTATGGCACAGGCTTAGAATTAAATTAAGAGATGGTGATTCTTCTCCTGGAAGAGAAAGATTAAGAACCATAAAGAAAGATTTACAAGAAGCGGGGTTTGAGATTAAAAAGAAAAAAAGTGTATTACCTATATTTTCTAACGAAGTAATTTTTTTATTAAGGTTGTAATTTTTAAAACATGTTATATAAGAAAATAAGAAGAGTTGTTAAAATTTTAGAGCACAAATTTCCTGTTTTAGGAAAATTTATCACCAAAAACTATAGATTTTTAAGGTTCT
>JBBDIH010000009.1:0-1621 GCA_040880505.1 Minisyncoccota bacterium | reverse complement strand
TGAATGGGCCGATCGCTACGCCTTTGCATGGTTTAACATGGGAATGAATCCGTTTGAGAAAGATTAAGTGAAATTAAATCACTTCTTCTTTATTCATTATAATTCCTCAGTAACCAACATCTCCTTTAATTTTAACATCCCCTGGCGCATACGGTATTTAACCGTCCCAAGTGGGATATCCATTGTGTCGGATATCTCTGACTGACTGAGTCCTTTAAAGTATGAAACGTACAATACTCTTCAGCCTCTTCTCTGTTTTTTAAAACAGACAAAATCATACCAAACAACAGATTTTTGTATTTGGCATAGAGTTTCCGCATTGCCTCCACATCCCCTTTTTGAATGCGGTGCATCCACTCTCTCTCCTCTTCTTCCGAATAGAGAGCGAATCCCAGTAAATAAAATATCCAATAAAATATCACTGTCTGTTAGTATATACGTAGATGAAGGCAGGGCGGATGGTACTGCACGTTACTGATGAACTAAAACATATCTCAAAATAACTTTTAAGACAAAAAAAGATGAAATAATTATTCGAAATAAAGATATAGACTATTTCTCACATACAATAAGAGACAACAGGCATACCTCCAATAAAATAATGATTTGTTACAGATTTGTTACAACCATCTGAACGCAGTTTAGTTACGTATAGTTAAACAGAAGCGTTACAAAATCATGAAACACACTAAAATTTAAAAAAGATGAAAACGAAAACAGATACAAATCAATATTCACGGAAACAATTTTTAAAGAGTGCAGGATCCACAGCTCTTTTTGCAACTCTCGGAATCGGGCTATACGGTTGTGGGGATAACTCAATGGATGCAATGGATAGTGAACCACCAATTAATCCCGGCAGCAGCGCAATCACCATTTCAGACAATGGAAACAAAATTATAATCGACTTAAATGATGATTCCGTCTCAGGGTTAGGGTCAGAAGGGGGATGGTTACTCATTACCCAAGCGAACACTCTGGTTGTGAATGTTGGAGATAATGTAATCAGGGCATTTACGAGTTTTTGTACTCATGCAAGATGTTCTAGAGACTGGGGATTTAGAAATGGTGTATTTGAATGTTTAGAAAGCGGATGTGGACACGGTTCCAGATTTGACACCAATGGCAAAGTTGTTAAAGGGCCTGCCACAAGAGACCTCACAGAATTTACAGTAGTCACAGAGAACAACTCCGTGACCATCACTAAATAAGAAATTTCCATCATGATGAAAAGATCAATCAAACAGACATCAATATTTTTAATACTGGCTCTTTTTACACTAATCTCTGACAGGCTGCCGGCTCAAAGTTTTATGGCTGATGATGGCTATGTGGAGTTTGTCTCAACAGCTCCACTTTTGGAATTCAAGGGGGTGAGTGAAAATTTAACCGGTTTGATAGATCTTGAATCGATGATGGTTGATTTCTATGTTGATTTGAATACATTGGAGACAGGTGTTCGAAGGCGCGACCGAGATATGAGGAATAGCTATCTGGAGACGGATAAATTTCCATTCGCTGAGTTTTCGGGACAGTTAGTATCAGAATTTGACCCAAACCTAACAGAGACACAGGAAGCACGGGCAGCCGGTAAGTTTAAAATTCACGGAGTGGAAAGAGA
>JBBDIH010000008.1:0-1625 GCA_040880505.1 Minisyncoccota bacterium | reverse complement strand
CGAGAAGGATCTTGAAATTCCAATATAAAAACTTGGATATTATGACCACTCAAGAGAAATATAATAAATACAAAAACCTAGATCCTTTCCCTGAAATCTCTCCTGCTCTTTTGAATTCAGCGGACATCATCGATTATGTGAAAACAACGGGAATGATTGATCCATTTTATGAAGATAATAAGTATTTAAAACCAGCAACATATTCATTAAGGCTGTTAGGCGATTATGTATGTTGGGATGGTAATGGGGAAAAGTTCGAAGGGGAAATAAAACTTGGCAAAAAATTTACACTTGAAAAAGATTCCATTGCATTTGTTTCTTTAGAGCCAACGATTAGACTTCCATATTATATTGCAGCAAGATTTAATTTAAAAATAAATAATGTTTATCGAGGTTTATTACTAGGAACTGGTCCACTGGTTGATCCTGGATTTGAAGGGCGACTTAGCATACCTCTTCATAATCTTACGACAAATCCTTACACCTTAAAAGGTGGGGAGCAACTTATTTGGATGGAGTTTACTAAACTTACTTTAAATAGAGCTTGGAAAGGAGATTTAGAAGAGGTTCAAAGAGTCGGCAGATATTACCCATTTCCAGAAGACAAAAAGTATCAATCGCTTAGTACCTTAATTGATGACGCTGAAAGTCAAAGACCTATAAGAAGTACTATACCTGATGTTTTTTCAAGAGTTGAAAAGGCAGAAAAGTTAACGAGTAGAGGAAATATATACAATATAGTTACTATTTTTACAATTTTATCATTAATTATAGGCCTTATATTTGCAATTATAAGCTTAAATAACGATTACAAAGATAGATTTAATTTATATCAAGACACTATTATGAATTTGAATGAAGAAATAATAGATAATAACAGAAGAATCATGGAGTTAGAAAATAATATTGAAGAGCTTAATGATCAGTAGAATTGAAATCTGTGGAAATATTGCGTCTGGAAAAACAACCTTAGCTAATTTATTCCAAGGCGAAGCAACAGTCCTTCTGGAAGAGTATAAAACCAATCCTTTTTGGGCCGCTTTTTACTCCAATCCTCAGAAATTTAAATTTGAGACGGAGATCGCTTTTATACTGCAACACTATCATTTAATCAAGCGGGATTTTGAAGTTGGCAATGTAAATATTTGCGATTTTTCATTTCTTCTTGATCATAGCTACGCATTATCAGATTTAGACAAAAGAGAATTGGAAATATTTAAAGATATTTACCATAAAATACTTAATGAGATAGGTCCCCCAAATTTTTTGATCTATTTAAGATGCGACATTGATACGCTAGTTAAGCGCATAAAAGAGAGAGGGCGAAAGGAAGAGGAAAACATTGATGTAGACTTCCTGAAGCTTGTAGAGGCTAATATTGAAAAAAACATTCAAAAAAATTATCCGGCATATAAATTCATTGAAATTGATAGTGGGTTGAAGGATTTTGTTAATGATCAGTCTACCAGAAACGAGATCTTCCAAAAAATTATCTCGAATGTAAAAACCATAGCTTGATCCTTATCCATATGGTTTCAGAAACGATAGAATGATTTGATGGTTATTCTGTTCCAAATTGCCCCCCAATCTGATGATGTTGATCTTGGTGGGGTGCACGTGACCCT
>JBBDIH010000007.1:0-1629 GCA_040880505.1 Minisyncoccota bacterium | reverse complement strand
TATAAAGCTCTTTACCAAATTTGAACGCACCGATAACCAGGTAATAATGAACTGTAAGAAAATTAATACAGCAAAACCAACAACGCCTTCAGCCAGGGTAACATCTTTATTAAGCAAAACAGTTGCTAAAGTTGAACCCAGTGCTACAGTGATAATGAAATCAAAAGCATTCATTTTAGACAACGTGCGTTTACCAGAAATCCGTAATAGCAAAATCAAACTGGCATACGCTAAGATGCCTATAATTAAAGTCCGCGCTATAGTTGTCCAGTTTTCAAAGAATATGTTTTCCATAACAAACCTACAATTTATCTAAAAAAGGGTTTTTCAATAACAACACATAATCAGTGCATAGACATTCATAGTATATGAATGTCATATAATTAATATTATGTAAAGTAAAATAATTGTACCAACATCCACTCTGCAAATTGGAAATGGAAATATATTCTAAATTGTTTAATAGATTAAGAAACATTCCATTAATATAAGACAGAAAAATGCTATCACATCTACTTCGGCTATACACATACAACGCCTGGGCAAATGGCCTCTTATTGGAAAAGCTTAAATCCATGGAAACACCAATTGAATCCATTACTAAATTCTACTCACATATCCTGGCCACTGAAAAACTCTGGATGTACAGAATTCAGGGATTAGATACATCCAAAATTGAAGTCTGGCCCAATCTCTCTACTAATGTTATAGATAAACACACCTTTGATAACCGGCGGATGATAAATGACTTCTTAAGCAATTTAAAAGAATCCGATCTTGATACGGAAATAACCTATACCAATACCAGTGGTACAGAATATCATACGCCCCTTAAGGATATCCTGATTCACCTCGCAATGCATGGCAATTATCATCGCGGACAAATTGCCAGGGAAATGCGCAGAATTTATATTGAACCTGTAAATACAGATTTCATAACTTTTGTGCGTTCAGGCGGATGATAAATGCTGCTCTTTAAATATGCAGGCTGCACATATCCAATAATATCAGTAACTGATATTATTGGCCAAAAATAAAGTATCTAAACCTAAACTCAGCGCGAAGATTTAAGGATAATTAGATAGAAAGGCTATTAAATAAAACACACCGAGCTGCCGTATTCATTACTGATTATAAAGTTTCCGCCGTATTCATTGTCTTCATAATCGACTAGTGTATCACTAATATACTGCTCAGAACTCTCACCAATTACAACGGAAACACCATCAACTCCTATCACCTTATCGTCATCCTGGCGTTGATTATTGATTGTCATACCTACAGACAAACCCCCGCATCCCGCGCAACCCGACATAAGCCTGATTTCGGGAGTAGACATCTCTCCTTCCTGCAATAGCAGATCGACCTTTTGTTTCGCTCTTGGAGTAAATGTTACAGTCATTAGGTTATTAATAAAATTTTGGGAAGTATAAATCTTAAACGATTTCTGCAGGTTTCATATTTTCTCTTTTTATATGCTTTGCAAATCCTTGAATGATGAGCGGGAGAGATATTGCAAGCATTAGCTTTATAATCCATATGGGTATTGCCAGGATATTTGCAGGTATCCAGTACAATAAAAAAGAAAGCAAAATGAGGGATATACCTCCAACCACATAATAGTTTTTA
>JBBDIH010000006.1:0-9235 GCA_040880505.1 Minisyncoccota bacterium | reverse complement strand
GGCATAAATAACTGTGGATAACTTTTAATGTGTGTGTTCGATATCTTCGTGATGATCCTCATCTTCGTGGTGATCATCTATCATCTCTGCTTCATGAGAGTGACCATGATCATCTTCATGTACACCTACTTCATGAGAGTGAACTGTTAAATTATTAACTGCAATCATTAATAAAGCACCGATCAAAAACCAGCCAATATGTTTTAGGTAATGAGTTTTTGTTTCTGATTCTCTTATTGAATGAGGAATTAAGTCTAAGAAAACTACTACTAAGAAGCTACCTGCAGCAATTCCAAGAAGTGGAACCTCTAAAATCTCGAATAAGTCTAATAGGAAATATCCTCCAATGGAACCAATCAAAAGAGTACTGGAAACAGCAAAGTTAATTAATAAAGACTTTTTTATTGAATAACCTGCTTGTCTTAAAACAAAAAACTCTGATATTTCCTGAACAAACTCATGAATAAATATACTTATTGTGGTAAGCATTCCAAATGCTGGATTAACCATAAAAGAAACAGTTAAAAGAAATCCATCTCCTATGTTATGAATTCCATCACTTAAAAGTATTCTTCTTGCGTCTATCTTTGAGTGTTTCTTATTCTCATCTTTTTCATCGTGGTGATGATGAAAACCAGGTAAAAACTTGAATAATAGAAATATTAAAAATGTTCCTGCCAGTATCCAAAGTAACCCTATATTTAAATTAGAAGCATGTTCAATTGTTTCTCTAGATAATTGAAAAGCTATTACAAGAAATACACCAGCGGACAGACTTACAAGAAATCTTAAGTTTCTTTCTATAACCTTGCCTACCTTTTTCCATACAACAAAAACACCTGAAAGAGAGGCAATCATAACTAAAACCGAAAATAATAGAATTTGTAACATAATTTTTATTTTTTATTATTGTTTATACTGCTTAAATTAATAATACATAAATAATTTATAAATGCAAATCATTTGCATTTAACATTAGTCTATGCGATTATGTAATTAATGAAAGTAAGAGAAATATTAAAAGAAAATAAGATAAGATTTACAGAAAATAGAGAAAAGATTTTAGATCTCTTAATTAAAGTTCAATCGCCTATTTCTATAAAAGATATAAATAAAAAATTAGGTAAATCTATGGATTTAACTACAATCTATAGGACTCTAGAAAAATTTACGGAGAAAAATCTTATTTATAAAACCAACTTTGGTGATACAGAAAATTATTTTGAACACCAAAAAACTCACCACCATCACATAACCTGTAAAAAATGTGGAGAAAAAGAAGAAGTTAGAACTTGTATAGATAAAAATCTAAAAGAAATAAAAAGTAACTTAAAAAACTTTAGTTATATAAACAACCACGTATTAGAGTTCTTCGGAACCTGCAAAAAGTGTAGTAAATAACTTATTTAATATTTATTTCTATTTTTGCATCTAATGCTTTAGCTATTTTATTAATAAAAGAAATTGACGGGTTATAATCTCCGGACTCAAAACGTGATATTGATGATTGTTTAGTTCCTATTTTTTTAGCTAAATCTTTCTGAGTAATTTTATTCTTAATTCTTTTCTCTATTAATAAACTTATTATTTCAAACTCTAAACTTAAATCATTATAAGCTTCTTTAGTTTCTTTATTTTTTAGTAATTCCTTTTTAAAATCTTTAAAATCTTTCATATTTATAATATAACATATAGGTTATTATTTAATCAAGATTATTTATATAATTAATCGCTTTGTTAATTTCATTTTTTGGTAACTTATTAGATTTTTTTCTAAAACCATTTAATAAAATAGCTTTGTTTTTATAAAAAGTAAAAAATATCCTAATCTCTAAATTACCACTTATTCTTAATTCAAATAAATCTTTATTAATTTTTTTACTATGTGGCATTTCTAATCTATTTCCAAATTTTTCTAAAAGCTCTATTTTATGAATAACTTTTGCAAGTGTTATCTTATCTAATGATTTTATAAAATTTTCTAGAGAATCATCCAATATAATTACATTCATAATATAATTATAAAACACGTCACATCATGACGTGTTAAAAGTTATCCCCAGAAATTTATGCCTCCCGAGGGCATAAATAATTGTGGATAACTTAACTTCTTAAATATCTTCTTACAGCAAAGATTGAAGAAACTACCCCTAAACCAACTCCCATTAGTACTTGGTAAGTAAACAGTAATGTAGCGTTAGAGCTAAAGTACAAACTAAGATCAAATCCAGGTATAAATCTTATTATAAAAGGAGAAAGGAAATTAATAATTGGAATATAGATTAAAAAGCTAATAATAGCGGCAATAACTCCAAATATAACACCTTCTACTATGTATGGTCCTCTTATGTATTTATTTGCAGCACCAACTACTCTCATAATTCCAATCTGTTCTTTGTTAGAGAATATTGCCAAACTAATAGTGTTAAAGGTAACAACGACAGCAAGTATCGCCAAGAAAATGGTAAGCAAAAGTACAGCCGCGTTCATGCTATCTATAATTGTCTCTAATTTATTAATAACTAGCTCGTTTTGAGCAAAAGTAACCCTTTCAACAGCATCATCTAAACTAGGCGACTCTAGATAAGTTGCTATGGAGCTGTAATCATCTAACTCTTTGGCTTTTATATTTAATGATGCTAGTAACGGGTTTTCGTCCAATTCAGCAAGAGTTTGAGTAATAGTTTCTTCTTCTGCATGTCTTTCTCTAAATATATCCAAAGCATCATCTCTAGACACATACTCAACAAATTCTATTTCGCTAAACCCTTCTAAAGATCTTTTAATATTTAAAATAGCGTCTTCTGAAACACTACTCTGAAAATAAACACTGATATCAACTTTGTCTTTTATTTCATTAACAGCAACGTCAGAAAAATGATTAAACAAAATCAGCCCTTCAAAAACTACTAAAGTTAAAATCATTATTCCAATAGTAGAAACAGACAACCATCTGTTTCTCAGAAACCCTTGCCATCCATATTTAATTATTCTCCAAATTGCTGTAACCATATTTTTTATAGAGCAAACCTTCCGTTTGCTTCGTCTTTAATTATTTTACCTTTATCTAAAGTTATTACTCTTTGACCTAAATTATTAACAATTTCCTTGTCATGTGTTGCAAGTAAAACCGTACTTCCTAACTCATTAATCTTTGTCAGAAGCTTTATTACTTCCCATTTATTCATAGGATCAAGATTTCCTGTTGGCTCATCAGCAATAATAACCTCTGGTTTATTTATCATTGCTCTTGCTATTGCTGTTCTTTGTTTTTCTCCACCAGATAACTCTGCTGGAAACTTGCTCATCTTATCATCCATTCCAACAAGTTCTAAAACCTTTGGAACAATTTTATTAATCTCTTTTTGAGGATAACCTTCTACCTCTAAAACAAAAGCTATGTTTTCAAACACAGTTTTATGAGAAAGAAGTCTAAAGTCCTGAAAAACAACACCTATGTTTCTTCTAAATTCTGGTAATTCTCTATCTTTTAATTTATCTACTTCATAAGAACCAAAAAACACCCTTCCTTCGGAGGGTTTATCTTCACCAACAAGCAATCTAATAATCGTAGATTTACCAGCGCCGGATTTACCAACAATAGAAACAAACTCGTTGGGTTGAATTTTAAAACTAACACCATCCAAAGCAATAGATTTTCTACCACCTTGTTTGTAATGCCTGCTAACGTTTTTAAATATAATCATTTTATTGGTTGAATTGATTAGCTAAATAATTGTAATCTATTTTGCGTTGTAAATTAAGTCTAAATCTCCTTCTAAAACATCTTCGACTTGTGAAATTTTAATTCCTAATCTTTTGTCTCTAATTGATTTATAGGGATGCAATACATAACTTCTTATTTCGTGTCCCCAATCAGGAGTAACTTTTTGTCTTAATTTACTGATATCCTCTTCTCTTTTATCTTTCATTAATTTTAAAAGTTTAGATTTCAAAAGTTTTAAGGCTTTTTCTCTGTTACCTGCTTGAGATCTTTCTACTTGAGAAGAAGCACTTACTCCAGTTGGAGTATGTACCATCCTAACAGCAGTTTCTACCTTGTTAACATTCTGTCCTCCTGGACCAGAAGAACGGAAAAAATCTATCTTTAAATCTTTTTCTGGAATGTTTATTTCTTGTTCTTTTATCTTGGCTAGTTCTGGTAAAACCTCAACTAAAGCAAAGGATGTATGTCTGTTTCCTTTAGAATCAAATGGGGAAATTCTTACTAACCTGTGAACTCCATATTCTTCCTTTAATTTTTCATAAACATTTTTACCAATCAACTCGATCGTATCATTATCAATAAGTTTTACTTTCCAGCCTTTTTTCTTGGCGTAACCTGCATACATCTTTAAAAGCATCACAGACCAATCTTTGGCGTCATCTCCGCCAGCTCCTGGAAAAGTAGATATAAAAACTGTATTTGGATTATATGACATAGGTTGTTTGTTGAAATAATAATAACAAAACCCCGCTAATTGATACATCAGCGGGGTTTTAATTTTTTACTGCTTATTGTTTAGGAGTGTTATCTCCATCTCCATTGTTTTCTACAGGAGTGTCTATTTTTGGCATAGTCATTGGCTCAGAAGTAGTTGGAGTCGTTGGAGATCCAGGAGTGTTTGGCGTAGCTGGAGTGTCAGTATCTGGTGTTTCTGGTATTGGCTTTGGAGCAGGAGTTGGGGTTGGGTTAGGTGTTTCTGGCTTTGGTTCTTCGGGAGTAGCAGTTCCAGGAGATCCTGGTTGATTAGGTGAAGGAGCAGGAGGAACACCTGGAGCATTTTGAATGCTAGGTTTATTTACTGCAGGAGCTTCATCTGTCATGTTATTTTTTGGAACTTCCATTGAAGAATCTCCACAGTTTGGACAAACTCCATTAGAGTCTAGTGCTCTACTACATTTTGGGCACTTATTTGTAACATCTCCATCAGCAACATTTCCGCCACTATTGTCACCGCTACCTTTAAACATATTTTTTAAAGAATCAAACATATTTTTGTAAATTAATTACATCAAAACGACCTTTTGATTTACTATAATTCTATCATTTATTAAGCGCTCTTTCTATTTCGCTTCTATGAAATCCTACAAATATTTCATCTTCTATCTCTATTATCGGCACACTCATCTGACCTGTAATTTCAACAATTTTCTTAAATGATTCTTTGTTTTCTTTGATATCAGCCTCTTCAAATTTAACTCCTTTCTTTCTAAGAAAATTCTTTGCCATTTCACAGTATTTACAATTGTCTAATGTGTATATTCTTACGTGCATAAAATTATTCTTCTGGATTATGGTTCCAAAGGGTAAATATTATAATAAGCCCTCCTATCATAATAATATTCCAAACTACTAAGTTAAGCCCTGAAAACCCAAGGATCCATGGAGACGATATTGACCAAATTCCTAATATAATTAAAGCCCAGTTATTCCACTTCATAAAAGTTTATCCTTGAAGGATAGAATCAATTAATGGCCTAATTGCATCATATGGAAGAGCTCCTGGAATTGTTGTCCCCTCACCTGTTTCGTTGTTAATCAAGATTGAGTGTGGAGTACCTATTCCTCTTCCTGTTTGTCTAACATTTAAGTCAGAAAGGGCTCTAGCATCATCTAAGTCTTGTTCTATTCTTTCAACCATATCACCACTATCTAAACAAGCTTGAAACTCTGCTCTATCCAAACCAATGTTTTCAGCAAAATCTGGAAGACGATTTAAGTCTAGTCCATCATTTGATGTTGTTTCTTCAAAAATCATGTCTGCATAAGCCCAAAAAGCGTCATCTCCGCCTAATTCAGCCGCACATTCAGAAGCTATTGATTCTTCCATAGCTTTAGTGTGAAGACTTTCAATTGGGAACTGACGGTAAACCCAAGCAACGTCATCTCCGTAATTTTCCATGATTTGAATCATTGTTGAGTGGAAATTCTTACAGAAAGGACACTCAAAATCTGAATACTCAACTATAGTGATAGCTGGTTCGCTTGCTCCTCTAATGTGATCATCATTTGTCACTGGTTGGATAATTTCAACTGGATTTTGACTATCAGCTACATCTCCACCGTTCGATGGTGTCTGTCCTGCGTTATAAACAATCGCTCCACCAATTAAAAGCGCTGCTATTAAAATACTTACTGGTAAAAAGTAATCTTTTCTATTTTTCATGTTATTTTTGTTTTAAATTCTTTGACCTTGGTATCTAGTATATAATAAAGTTATATTATGGCAAAGCTAAAGAAGTTTATTATATTTTTAGGAGACCTAATTATTCTTTATGGCTCTCTGGCTCTAACTTTATTAATCAGATACGGAGTTAATCAATTTGAAACTAGATGGGCAGATCATCTTCTTCCATTTTCTGTTATTTTCATTTTTTGGATAATAATTTTTTATGGCTTTAATCTTTATAACTATAAATTAAGCAGAAAACTAAATACCTTAAATAATATTTTTACCGCCTCACTTGTGGCGGGTATTTTATCTACCCTACTTTTCTACTTCTTCCCTAACTTTTTCGGTATTTCACCAAAAACTAACATTATTATATTTGGTGTGTTAGTAATGGCATTTAAATATGGCTGGCATCAATTAGTAATATTTAAGTTTTTTACTAGAGGATCAGAAAAAATAATAGTAATAGGAAGCTCAAAACCAATTAAACAAACCGTTAAGTATATAGAAAATAACCCCCAAGTTGGTTATTCAGTAGAAGCCTGGTTGGATAATATAGAAAAAATAAGTCTTGATGGCTTAATAAAGATAATAAAAATCACAAAAGCCAGATCAATAATAATTCCAAGTCATTTAACTAAAAAAGTCTCTGTCTCTAGGTTAGTTTATAAGCTTCTCTCTCATGAAGTTAATATTATTAGTTTCTGGAACTTTTATGAAATAATCTTTGAAAAGATACCTTTAGAAGAAATGGAAGAAGGCTGGTTTATAGAAAACATATCTACTCACAGGCCATTTTACGGGATAGTTAAAAGAGGCTTTGATGTTTTCTTCGCTTCTCTTATTTTGGTTATCACTTTCCCTTTAATGGTTCTTTTCGCTTTTTTCATAAAAGTTACTTCTTCCGGTTCGGCAATATACAAACAAAAAAGACTAGGGAAAAACGAAAGATTATTTACTTTGTATAAATTCAGAACCATGAGAAAAGACGCAGAAAAAAACGGTCCAGAATGGTCTAAGAAAAACGATAAAAGGATTACTTCAATTGGTAAGTTTTTAAGAAGAACTCATCTAGATGAACTGCCACAGTTAATAAACGTAATAAAAGGAGATGTTTCTTTTGTTGGTCCAAGACCAGAAAGACCAGAATTTGTAGACAAACTAGAAAAAGAAATTCCTTTCTATGAGATAAGACATATAACAAAACCAGGCATTACCGGATGGGCTCAAGTAATGTACAGATATGGATCTTCAGTAAAAGACTCAGAAGAAAAATTAAAATATGACTTACACTATATAAGAAGAAGTAACCTAACTTTAGATGTTCTTATAATCTTAAAAACAATAAGAATGTTCTTCTTCAATAATTAGTTTATTGATAAAATCAGGTTCTTGATAAGTAGATAAGTTTATTTTTATAACCTTATAAAATAGATTTTTTGATCTCTAATAGAGTTTCTTCCTGCCAAGCGTATAAAACTCCAAAATAAATAAGAGAAGATATAACTATATTCAAAACAACGTTCAACCCAAAGGCACTAAAAACTAAAACAAAAAATACCATCACAAAAGATGAAGCTATTATTTTAAATAACCTATTAAACATATAGAAAGGATTTATCTTATTAGCCAAAACCCATATTCCTGAATAAAGAACAGAGGTAGCTATAATTGTTGCCACAGCAGAACCAATTATTCCTAAAGAAGGAATAAGGAGAAGGTTCATAACCACATTCAAAAGTGCCCCTAACCCAATAATAGGCACCATTTTAATCTGCTTATCATAAGCAAGTATATAATTTTTCAATAAAGAGCCGGGGAAAATAATCAAAGGAGTCAAAAGCAATAACCTTAAAGTAGTTATGGAGTCATCTATCATATATTCGGCCCCATAAAGAAGACTGATTATCTCGCCTGCCAGTAAAAATCCTCCAAGAGCCAAAGGAATAGCAATCATAAATGTAGCAGACAAGCCCTTCTCAAGTACTTTTGCAGATTTTTTATTATCTTTTTTCTCTACAAACCTAGAAATAATAGGAAAAAGAGAAGCCGCTAATAAAGCAGGGATCATATACAGAAGACCTACTATTTTTTCAGAAGATGCATAAAGACCAACATCACTAGCTCCGTGGAAAAATCCAATCATTATGATGTCTATATTCAACATAAAAGCACCTAAAGCACTAGAAAGTGCTATAGGCCATGAAGCTTTTAATAAAGGCTTTATTATTTCTTTATCAAAGCTGCTAAAGAAACTTAAAAATTTATCTTTAACAAGATAGATACCTAAAACTGTTCCTGCTCCAGCAGCCCAAACATAAGCAGATGTTACAGAGTCAGGAACTTGCCACTTCAAAAGAGCAATAAAACCAAAAACTGTTATAGCTATATTAGAAACAGTGGTAGTTAAAGCTTCTAACTCCATCTTTTCTTTTCCTCTAAAGTAAGCGTTTATAAAATCTCTAAAACTATCAAAAACAACCAAAAGAGCCGCAAAAGGAATTAAGTGTTTAGCGGCTTCTAATTTTGAAAAATGAGGAACAAAAAACAAGATAATAATAGAAACTAACCCAACCAAAAATATCTTTATCCCTAAAGAAGAAGAAAAGTATTTATTTTCTTCTTCTGGTTTTTTACTTACTTCCCTAGTTAATATCTGGCTAATTCCAACATCAGCAAAGATAGTAAAAAACCCTGCAAGAGACAGGATATAAGCAAAAACTCCATAACCTTCGGTTCCAAGTATTCTAGCAGCAAAAATAACTAGAAGTGCTCTAAACACTCTACTGCCAATCTGCCCAACAGAAAGCCAGAGAGTGTTTTTTACTGCTCTCTGTCTAGCTGATCCATTATTAAAAAGAAAATTCTTAATTTTTGACACGTATTAAATTGTAATTTATTTAAATAAAGTTATCTACAAAAATATTGCGATTGACTTTATTGAAATTCTTATTAATAATGATGATACAAATGGCCTAACGGCTCCGAGACCCCTTACTCTGTAAGGGGATCGTTTTTTATTTAGAGAAAATTTTTTAATTTATCTTTAATAATTTTAA
>JBBDIH010000005.1:0-1646 GCA_040880505.1 Minisyncoccota bacterium | reverse complement strand
TGACCGGCATATCATTCTTATAAAATGTCCACATTAATGGAAGCCCAACATACCCAAGTCCAATAATGCCAACTTTATATTCTCTCTTTTTAATAGCAAGTAACTGTGAATCAATGTCCATTTAATGATCTGTTTTGATGATAATTTTTAAGACGGGAAATATAAGGCAATTTAACAGATTTGGGAAATGAAAAATCATTGGGAGTGAGAAGTGAGAAGTGAAAAGTGAAAAGTGAAAAGTGAAAAGTGAAAAGCGGGGCAGCGACAGTCCCGGACCATCGGGGTGAAAATAAAATATTCGTATGAAATTGAATACTAAGAAACTACACAGT
Organism: Minisyncoccota bacterium; assembly: GCA_040880505.1. Lineage (GTDB taxonomy): Bacteria > Patescibacteriota > Minisyncoccia > UBA6257 > GWB1-50-10 > JBBDIH01. The sequence goes on along the minus strand of JBBDIH010000005.1, from coordinate 1,314 downwards.
TTCATTATTTAGAGAATCGTTAGGCCGTGGAACAGCTTCGCGATTACTTACAAATAATGAAAAGATAAAGGAGGCGACAATCAAAAGAGTGATAACAACAATTCTTTCCAATTCACTTCCCAATATATAATACAACCCAACAATCAGGCTGAATATAGCAAATAGAGCATACAGGGATGATATTTTTTTATGAGACCATCCGATGATGTTTAATCTCTGATACAGATGGGATCGATGGGCTTCAAAAATATTCTCTCTTTTTAAAAATCGCCTTATAATTGTGAAGGCTCCATCAAACAGAAATGGCCACAGTAATATTGCCAAAAACCATAATGCTTCTCCTGAATCAATTTGATCTGAGTATGCCCCGGCAATCAAAGGCATAACACCAAATAAAAATCCTAGAAAAAGACTTCCGACATCTCCCATAAAAATTCTGGCCGGTGACCAATTCAGTAGTAAAAATCCGATAACTCCTGCTGAAACAAATAAATTTAACACAAAAAGGTCCTGAAGCTGATACATATAAAAAAAGATGCACCATCCTGCAGTGGCTGAAATTGCCTGGACAGACGAAAGTCCATCGACACCATCCATAAAATTATAGATATTTGTAACTCCGGTAATCCAAACAATGCCTACAATAAAACCCAGGATGCCCAAGGAATATGTTCCAAAAGTGGGGATTGAGATATGATTTAAATTCTGAATAAAAATAAGGACTAATAAGGACGCCACTAGTTGTACTCCAAATCGAGTCCTTCTTGATAAATTATTTCTGTCGTCAAACCACCCCAGGATTGAAATAAGCAATAATGCAATGAGGAAAATCGAGAACTCAATTCCCAACTGCGTACCAAAAATTAGCAGGTAAGCTGAAAACGAAATAAATAGAAAACCGACAAATCCAACACCTCCCCCTCTGGGAGTGGGACGAATATGTGAACTTCTCTCTGATGGTATATCAGTGATACGCTTAACCCGAGCGTATTTAATGAACCATTTGGTAAACATATAGTTTACAAACGCAATCACAAACGCGGCAATAATGATTGGTAGATATGGCAAAAGTTATATTTTAATATTTCAATCCTATGAGCAGAAATTGAAAATAGTGTATTTGTCTGAACATTTCTCTTACAACTACTTCAATTTAATCTAAAAAAACTTATTCAACTATCGGATAAATTTTTATCACCCTTTTTTGATGAATCTAATTTTAAGAATTGAAGATAGTAAAGTCGTGAGACGATACAAACCCGGGAAATAAAAAAAGGCTCACTTTCACATGAACCTTTTTGCCGTTATTTGATA
>JBBDIH010000004.1:0-1651 GCA_040880505.1 Minisyncoccota bacterium | reverse complement strand
GTTAAAAGGCGGATTGGCCATGATGAAATCGGCCTTTAAATCCTTATGCTGATCTTTGGCAAAGGTATCCGCCGGTTCATCTCCCAGGTTGGCAGAAATACCCCGGATCGCCAGATTCATTTTCGCCAATTTATAGGTCGTTGCCGTGTACTCCTGACCATAAATCGAAACCTCTTTTTTGTTACCGTTGTGTGCCTCAATAAATTTTACAGACTGCACAAACATACCCCCTGATCCACATGCCGGATCATAGATAACTCCTTTATATGGCTCAATTAGTTCGGCAATCAGCTTTACAATACTTTTCGGTGTATAGAATTCACCTTTTCCTTTTCCTTCTGCCAAAGCAAACTTACTCAGAAAATATTCATACACCCTTCCTACAATATCGTTCTCTTCATCTTTAAGGGTATCAATATTATTGATGGTATCAATGAGTGCCGCCAGCTTGCTCACATCCATATTCAGACGAGAGAAGTAGTTGTCAGGCAGGGCACCCTTCAGTGACGGATTGCTCTTTTCTACCGTATTGAGCGCCGTATCAATCTTGATAGCAATATCGTCCTGTTTTGCATTTGCCTTAATAAACCCCCACCGGGCTTTTTCCGGCAAAAAGAAGACGTTTTTCATATTGTAGAACTCCTTCATATCCAGGAATTCCTCTTTATCTTCATTAATCAATTCCTGCCTCCGCTTCTGAAATTTATCACTGGCAAACTTGAGGAAAATGAGGCTCAGCACCACATGTTTATACTCCGATTATTCAACCGTACCCCGTAATTTATTCGCCGAATCCCACAGTGTTTCTTCAATCGATTTTTCTTTTTTCCGCTTTTTGGAGTTTTTAGCCATTTGTATGGTTTTTTTTGTATTTCGAGATAAAGTCTTTGTACCAGAGCAGTAATTCCAATAAAGCGTAAACGACACTTTTATAGGTGTAGTGGTGGACGTCTTCGGGGTAGTCATGGGAGTTTTCCTGAAAAATCTCAATCATACCCCTTGTGAGGTTTGAAATATGCGAGGGCCATACAGGTTCAGATCGTTTTGAAATTACTGTACTATCACCATGTTCTACATCGTGACCGGAAAGATAAAACCAAGACCATAGTATGCTTAAGTCGCCTTTATGATTATATAATTTTTCCGGTACGATATTTTGGTGTTTGTCTACTTCTAAAGTCTGATCATGTAGTTCATTTATCAGTACTTCATACATTTTCCGAATAGGGTTGAATGCATCATCATCATTGTATTTTGCTTTATTTCTAAGTTTTTTTAGAATTTCGACAAGATCCTGTTCTTTGTCGGCCGGTAAGAGACTACTGTCGAATAACTCAAAAATCTCATCAAATTCATTCTTGATTTGATAATCTTCATTTTTGGCTACTTCAGCCTTCAGGTAGTCGAACATAATTTTATTCTTCCCACCTTTTTGAAAGACTTCTATATCTGACAATAACGTATCATGGCTGATATCCTCGAGATATCCAGTCAATACACAGTATGGTATTCTGAGATTTTCTTTATAAAGTAGTTTTTGTAACTCATTAACCGTCTCTTTTAATGCTTCTAGATTTTTCTTTTTAGAGGAGTCAGGTTTAGATAAAAAGAATCCATCCAATATAATTGCATCAAAGCTTTTGTGATTCTT
>JBBDIH010000003.1:0-1655 GCA_040880505.1 Minisyncoccota bacterium | reverse complement strand
CCAAACACATAGTCGACCGGTGTCGGGATATTGAATGATGGTTCAAAAGATCTGGATGGGCCAACAAACAAATTAGCTCCAAAGATTGGAAAACCTTCATCGATGATCAGTTGAAGTTGTTCAATTAAGTCTTGTTCATTTCGTTCCTGGACAAATCGTCTCAGCTCTTGAAGAAGAAAATCATCTTCAGTTGTTAAAAAAGGATCAAATAACAGGCCGGTTTCTTGTCCTGCCCTCGTACCTGTTGCTACTCCACCAGATTCTCCAGCTCTTCCTTGCCCTACAGAAACTTGATTAAGTCTTCTAGTCAATTTTGCCACTTCAGCAGCCGGCATTCCACGTGCTCGTGCAATGTTGCCGACTTCCTGAACAGAAAACCCTTGTGCCTGCATTTGGCGATAAAAGTTTAGCAGTTGAGCATCAGACAAGTCATCAACTCTCAAGTCTTGAATATTTCCTATAGAAGCCCCTCCTATTTGTTGAGCATTTATCGGAGCCGGCAAAATAAATAGTGTTGCGAGAGTAGCAAAAAGTATCAGAAGAATAGAGAATCCTTTTTTCATATAAATAGAGATGTATGATTTAAATCTTTTTTAATTTAATGTGCGTTTGTATCCAGATTTATCATCTTGGTTACTGTTTTTAAAATAATGAGCAGATCCATAGAGAGAGTATTCTTTTGAACATAAATGAGATCATAGTCTGTTCTTTTTCTCATATGTTCTACGCTATACGTACCTCCCCGATACCCTTTCACTTGTGAAAATCCTGTAATTCCGGGCTTTACGGCATATCTGTAGAAAAAATCATCAAACGTAGAATTCCAATAAGAGCATTCGTCAACCGGATAAGGCCTTGGGCCTACCAGGCTCATATCACCCTTTAAAACGTTAATAATTTGGGGGAGCTCGTCCAGGTTAAGCAATCTCAAAAGCTTCCCAAAAGTAAAAATACGGTCATCCTCTTCGAGTGTAATATCGGGCATACCATTGCTTGGTTTTGCCGCATTCGCTTTCATGGTTCGGAATTTGTAGCACATAAAAACTACACCATTTTGACCGGTTCTTTTCTGTTTAAAAAAAACAGGACCTTTGGATGAGAGTTTAATTCCTATAGCGATGAATGGAAATAATATCAAACAGAATAAAAGTGCAATCGTACCAATGGTGAGATCAATAGCCCTTTTCCCTCGATATTGCCTCACATTTAAATTCGAATAAATAGACGGGAAAGGGGGTCTGGAATGGTTAAAAGACGATTTTCCATTAGAGGAATGGTTCGATTCCTGCTGGAGCTTTTCTCTTACCGTCTGAACTTCGTTAATAGATAAATCCATTCGTTTCTTTTTGGGACGCAACACAATTTTAAACAGTCTCTAAATTAGCTTCTTTACAGCTTATTTACAATAAGAAATTGATGTTTTCATGAATTCAAATAAGTATAAAATATATTGCATACTACTCTTGAGATGAATGATTTGAGGGAATCTTATTGACATTTACCGGATCTTTCTATCTTAAGTTTTCACCATCTGTTTTATTCACTCGAGTTCATTCCAAAATCAAAACTGTACTTCTCTTATTTTGTTCCTGTTATTATTGTACCACTGATAGGTCTGAATGATGCCGTCCTTAAGTTCCGTAGTATAAGTCCAG
>JBBDIH010000002.1:0-1665 GCA_040880505.1 Minisyncoccota bacterium | reverse complement strand
CATCTTTTAGATTTTTTCGGAATACTAAAGTGCTGCACTAAAAGTGCAGGGTTTTTGCCAAAGGCATCCCGTTGGGGAAACCCGAGGCTGGGACCAATAAAATTGACTTGGCTGCCTTTTATGGAAGTCAGAGACTTCCTGGGTTTGAACTCAGAAGTCTCCTCTTCGCTCAAGACTTAAGAGATCTGGACGGATTATTGGATAAGCTTCAGTTTAAAATCTCTTTCAGAATTGTCCCAATCAATTCTAAATATGTTTATTTTTTTTCCGATTAAATTCCTTATGATATTTTCGTAAATCTTTGGACAATTCATTCCCACCCAAAACTACTGCTACCAATGAATCCTTAAACTCTATTAAACTAATTTCTTCTTTTTCAAAAAAAGCCCAACGAAATTCTTTTTCACTTTCCCAATCTTTCTTTTTTCTAAAAAGTAACTCTTCATAATGATCATCAAGATGTTTTAAAATTTCCTCTTTCTTATTCTTATTAATTATAGAAATGGAATAAGGACTTTTTTTACTTATTGAAATTTCTTTTTCAGAATAATCAATTTCCTTTGACCAAATCTCTTTATTTAAACTTTCTCTTATCTCATGATTAAGTCTCTTTTTATTAAATACCAAACAAATCCCTTCATGGTTTTGACCATAATGAGCCCACATTTTTGGTTTTCCAAATGAGGATAATGAAATCTTTAAGTTTTTATTTTCTTTATGACTTAAACAAGTACAAAAAGTGTAAATATTATTTACTAAATACTTATCTAATTCTTTAAAAACTTCTTCTGGATTAAAATCTTCATTAAGAAAGGCACTTGTAATTTTTAAAATATATTCAGCTGGATCATTTGAATTATTCAATGAAGAAAATTTCAATTTAAAATCGGGTAGTATATTTTCAACAACTATCTCTCTTTTTGTATAATGTGCAACAAGTTCTCTTTTAGAGTCTCTTTTTATAAGCTCATCTATTAATTCTCTTTCTTTTAACCAATCATTCATAATTTTAAATTACTTTCCCAACCTCAAAAACCTCTTCCCCTAACTTCTCAGCTTTCTTAGCAACCACATCCACTTCACTTTCAGAAACCACCGCTATCAAACCAATTCCTAAATTAAAAGTGGCCTGCATATCTTCTTCTGGAACGTTACCTATTTTCTGAATTAGTTTATAGACGGGTGGCCGTTCCCATGCATCCCAGTTAATATCCAATTTCATTCCTTCAGGTAGAATGCGTTTAGTGTTACCTACAATTCCTCCGCCTGTAATGTGGGAAAATCCGTTTACACCCGGCAGTTCTTTTAATTCCGTAATGAGCGATAAGTAGGAACGATGCACTTTCAGTAATTCGTCTCCAATGGTACTTCCCAATTCTTCCACATAGTTTTCCACTTTATGCTTGCTAAATAAAACTTTTCGGGCAAGCGAATATCCGTTGGTATGTAATCCTGAACTTTTGAATCCCAGCAACACATTTCCTTTTTGGATATCTGAGCCGTTTATAACTTTATCCTCATCCACGATGCCAACAATGGTTCCGGCCAGGTCAAATTCTCCTTCATTATAAATATCCGGCATTTCGGCGGTTTCTCCACCTATCAGTGCCACACCATTTTCTTTACAGGCTTTGGCAAATCCTTTTACTACATCAACCCCAACCT
>JBBDIH010000001.1:0-9471 GCA_040880505.1 Minisyncoccota bacterium | reverse complement strand
GTAGTGGAGGTAGTTGATCTAAATTTTCTTCAATTGGATTGTATTCACTCATATTTAATAATATTCAATTTAGATCTCAAAAAGGCATAACAAAATATTATACGAACAAGCATTTTGTCATACGGTGTCGAATAATATCCGAAAACCTTTGTTTAAAACACAATTCGAAGTTATTCGTCTCATTAGAAGTATTAAGACACCTGATAAACTTCATTTTCTTTGCAAGGAATTGCTTCCCCATAGCACTACAAATATAACCTCATCTTTCATTAAGTAAATTACATATTGATAATATGAAAATATTCGGGCCATTTGAGTTTAATGATGGATAAGAAGTACAATCCTGTTCTCTACCCAAAAAGATCAGCTTTCTCAATCAACCCCGATCCATTATTCCGCACATTCCCTACAGCCTGGGAAACAATGTGCTCCTCAATCCCATCATCAGGGTAAGGCTTTAAAAAGTCTTTGAGAAAATCAGGATCTTCATTTCCGGGATTCAGCCAGTCATCAAATTCAGATGGATGTAAGATCACCGGCATTACACTGGTTGGTGCTACATTATAGTTTTTCCGGTATCCTCCGTTTCCATCAGAGCTAAACTTCTCGCTTTCAATACTGTTCAGAAAGTGATTGATTTCCTCAAGCTCTTCGTATAAGACGTATCTGCCGCACATAGTTGTTTGTTTGATTTATAGGCTGTCGAAAAGTACTATTTGGCAGGTACATTTCTAAATCATTGCAGCTGATAAATAATGGATGAATTACATATCAAATCTGAAAAGTTTGCATACATAGAGCGGTATTTACAATTGGGAATGATCCACCTTGACCACCCAAGAGTAATTTACTGGTACGGCTCTGGATTCGGGGATTTTCATGTGGAGTGGATTGATCAGGTAGGGGTAAGGGAAGACACCAAAATAATTCATGATATAGAACAAAAAACACTTGAATTGCAAAGAGAGGGGACTAAAGACTTTCCTTACCTGGATTACTTCGACTATATGAGCAAAATAAGATCAAAGTGAATAGAGGATTTCATATGGTTTCTATGTTACGCCAATTCATTAGTGAACGATAAAGTGGGTACAATAGTGGGTACATTCATATAAAAAACCTACTTATATAAGATCATGAGTGGATTAATTGGGTGACTGTTAACCAATTGGTCGTAGGTTCGAATCCTACCCGGGGAGCCAAGCCCAAATGAAGTGCGAACTTTGATACTTTTATCAGAGTTCGCATTTTTTATTTTATCCCATTCTGAGATAAGATAATGGTCACACACGTAGTCAATTTTTAGTTCTCCGCTGCTTCCATTACCAGTATTTTTAACTACCGTTGATTCTACATTGCGTATTAAGGCTCTTATTAGATCCTTTTTTTCTTCAGGATCTTTTTCTTGCAACATTGAATTGAACTCTTCTAGTATTTGAAGGTATTGATCATCATTAAGTTGACTTGAATTTTCTAAAGACTCTAGTTCTAACTCTTTTTCAGAAATGAGCTGATCGATCTCTGTAATTCTATCAATCATCTTTTCTAATTCTTGTTCCCAATGATTCCTAAGTGTATGATTGGAGTTATTAACCAAATCTCTGCTGATTCTTTCCTTTTCATTAGCTAGGCGAAGCCTGTTATTCCTAAGCTGCTCAATGTGAGTGTTTAGACTTTTTAAGGCACTTTTAGAATCGAAATTGGCTCTCTTTTTAAAGGCTCCCAAAATCTCAGGTTCGGTAATAAAAGCCTTCAAGGTACAAATAACGAAATCATCGACAGTTTTATACGGCAGATCTTTTGGGTTATGTTTTGTTGTAACTTTACCCTTATTCTTCTTCGAACACTTATAGTAAAAGTATTTTTTAGCTGTGCTTTTCTTTTTTGTATAAGTCGGTGTCATGGCACCTTCGCAAAAACCACAACTTATTACACCTTGTAACAAGTTGGGTGCCTCACCAGAAACATATTTCTTCGAATTATCACTGTTTTGTGCTAAGATATCCTGAACTGCATCAAACTTTTCAGGTGATATTAACGCTTCAAATTTAGTTTCAAAAAATTCGTCTTCGGTTTCATAAAAACCGGTATATAATCTTCTATTAAGAATTCTGTAAATGGAATCTCGAGAAAATTTATTACCGCCCCTTGTTTTTCCCTCTTTTGTAATCCATTTCTTGTTCCGAAAACCTTCTTTTTTTAATAACTGGTCCACCTTTGGCACCGACTTAAGTTCGAGATATTGGTCGAAGATATAGTTTACTAAAGATGCTTCATCATCATTTTTTTCAAGAGTATTATTAACTCTATCATATCCGATAGGGATATAGCCTCCAGTCCAGTATCCATTTTTTATGGCGTTTGCTCTTTGCTCCCGGACTCGTTTACTATTCATATCAGACTCGAATTCAGCGAACACCATCAAGATGTCTCTCATTGCTTTGCCCATCAATGTGGAGGTATCTATCTCTTCATTGGCAAAATTGATTGCTACGTCTTTCTCTCTGAGTGCTTCAATGAGATTTTGGAAATCTCGCATACTTCTTGAGATTCTATCAAGTCGCGTTGCAATAATGATATCAAAGTTTGAAGCTTCCGAAATCATTTTTTGAAGCTCAGGGCGGTCTAAACTTCTTCCTGATTTGGTGTCGATATATACTTTGTAAAGGTCATACCCTTTTACCTCGAGCCATTTTTTGCATGTATCCTCTTGTGTGTCAGTTGAGCTTCTATTGTTGGCTGTAACTGCTTGGTCCTGCGTAGAAATACGGCAGTATATAGCAGCTTTGATTGTTTTCTGCTTCTTACTCTTCTTTATAGGCATATTTAAGCGGGGATAATAATGTTTATAGCTGTGCTACAATTAACTGAATTTGCACGAATAATTCACTTATTAATGCTTGGAATTACTGTCCCACTTTCCCTATAATCCACTGTTATTAAATTTTTTATAAATGAAGATCAGAATTGAGTTTCTCCATAGCGTTCGGGCTGAGTGCTCCAAGTCCGTCCGACCGATTGGTGATTTCGGGGACCATGCCAGAAAAATTTAACAAAAACATATATTGGGTGACAAGGGTTGACACCTACTTGAATTAAATTAATAGGGGAAATTTTATGAAAGAGAAAGATTCCAAGAAAATGATGTTGAGTCATTCTGAAGCAAAGGTTAAGCTATTGGAGAGCTATCTATCAGTATATCTCAACATTCTAAACAGAGCTAAAGGAATAAATTCTATTCATTTATTTGATTTATTTGCAGGGGAAGGTATCTATGACAATAAGAAAAAAGGAAGTGCTCTTACAATACTTGAAGTAATTAAGAATCATTATTTCTCAAATAACAAAAGTTGTCCTGAAATTTCAGTATTGATTAACGAACCCGGCGAATCAGAGGTAGAAAAAGGAGTATTGAAAATTGATAGAATCAAGCGTGAAGCAGGGAAAATTTATAATCCAGATGGAGTTAATCGAAGGTTTACAAATGTAGATTACGATCAAATTGTAGATGAAGTAATAGACACAATAAAAAGTTTAAAAACGCATGAACGTGGATTAATATTTATTGATCCCTGGGGATATAGCCAAGTCAAATTTGCAGAAATACAATCTTTGATGAGGTCGAAAAAAGTAGAACTCATATTATTTTTACCCATTTATTTTATGTATCGATTTGCAAATAAATCACTTTCAGATGAAGATTTCCCAAGCGGTGCTAAACTTGAAATATTACTTAAAGAAATTTTCCAAGATAAAAATCCGGATCTGTCTGATCAGGAGGCTTTTATTTCATCGATTAAAGAAGCCTTTCGAAAACAATCAATTAGTGAATATGTAGATACTTTTGTTATCGAACGTGCAAAGGGCCAATTATTTAGTCTCTTCTTTTTTACGAATCATCCGAAAGGAGCAGAGAAAATGCTAGATGCAAAATGGAAATTAGATGATTCAAGAGGCAAGGGCTTTAGATTGGAAATGAATGCTGACCAAAAAAGTTTATTCACCGGGATTTCAGGATCAAACTATAAAAGGTTATTAAATGACTTTATAAAAAGAAATAAGAGTGTTTCAAATATGGACATTTATGAATTTGGTTTGAGAAAAGGCTTTCTTCCTAAACATTCTAATCAGGTTCTAAATCAACTTAAAAAAGAAGGCATTGTTGAACTAATATCTAAAGATAAACAGCCTGTAAGGGGAAACTATATTGGGAATTACAAACGGAAGATTGAGTTCTCTTCCAAAACAAAAGAAGGTTAAATCATGGCACAATCATCTATCGAATGGACGGAATTAACATGGAACCCGGTAACAGGATGCAGCAAGGTTTCGCAGGGTTGTAAGTTTTGCTATGCGGAAGTGATGTCTCGCCGGTTGAAGGCTATGGGACTTGATAAGTATAAGAACGGGTTTAAGGTAACCATTCATCCCGATACCCTGGATGAACCTTACAGTTGGAAAAAATCCCGCGTGGTGTTTGTGAACTCCATGAGCGACCTGTTTCATGAGGACGTGCCCATTGATTTTATTCAAGAAGTATTTCGGGTGATGAAAGAAAACCCCCGGCATGTATTCCAGATTTTAACCAAACGAACCGAGCTGATGTTAGAGTATGACCAAGCCGGTTTGCTGGATTGGGCGGATAATATCTGGATGGGAACCTCGGTGGAAGACGAACGGGTTATGCAGCGCATTGATACGCTCCGCCAAACCAACGCCCATACCAAATTCCTCTCCTGCGAACCGCTGATTGGCCCGTTACCAAATATGAACCTGAGCGGCATTGACTGGGTAATTGTAGGCGGCGAAAGCGGCCACAACCCGCGCCCCATGAAAGCCGAGTGGGTGATTGATATTAAAGAACAATGCAAAGAAGCCGATGTCCCTTTCTTCTTCAAACAGTGGGGCGGGCGGAATAAAAAGAAAAATGGCCGTGAGCTTATGGAAAAAACCTGGGACGAAATGCCGGAAATGCCGGAGGCTTTTGCGGTGGGGTGAGGAATGAGAATCTACAAAATGAGAAGAAATCTGATTAATCATTACAATTTTTTTGTAAGGAATTGTGGATAAGATTTTTTTAGATTAAGCCAGTTTTCATAAAGTGAATAATATTAATTAGTGTCCAATAAGAAAGGGTGCAAAAATGAGTAGTCAAAATTTAGATATTGACAAAGTAAAACCTCTTGATGATATACCTGTCAAAGAAGATGAATTAAGAGGCAAATCTCACCAAAATGTTGCAAATGCATTAGTTAATCTTATTTCAAAAAATGAAGGTGGACATGCCATTGGATTGGAAGGTTCCTGGGGGAGTGGAAAATCATCAGTGATAAGTATCGCAGAAAACTTATTCAAGAAGCAGTCTAAAAAATATCTTTTTTACACCTTTGATGCTTGGGCACATAGTGGGGATCCTATTAGAAGAAGCTTTTTAGAATGTTTGTTCGGTTTTTTAGAATCTAAAAAAATTGTAACTGTTAGAGACTGGTCTGTAAGACTAAGAAAAATAAGGGCTCAAGAAAAAAGAGTTACTTCTGAGACAGTTCCAAAAATACCTGGTTTCAACTATGTTATGGTAGTTTACGGTTTACTCCTACCTTTCTTAATTATTTGGGCTAATGATTACTATGATTCAAACAATTTAAAAACTCTTCTTTTCCCAACTTTAGTGATTGTTGGCATTCCAATCATTTGTGCATTATTCACTAAGTGGTATAGAAAGAATCATGGTAGCGATGAATTCAAAAATATTCCAATTTTACCATCCACAAGGTATTTAAATCATAAAAGTAAAACAGAGCAATTTATTCATACCGTCGATGCGACAACTATTGAATTTAATAGATATTTCGATGATCTGATTAAACGGCTAAAAAACAAAGAGAAGAAGCTTATAGTAGTAGTAGATAATTTAGACAGGTTGTCTTCAGATGATGTAAAATCAATGTGGGGTACAATGAGAAATTTCTTTACTTCAGAATATTGGGGAGAACGTCAGAAGCTTCTAAAAAATGTTTATTTAGTAGTGCCCTATGATCTGCCATACATTTCTAAGGTTTTTTCAGAAGAAAACAATAAAAATGATAGTAGATCAATAGATGGATTTATAGACAAAACATTCAAATATAATTTTCAAGTTTCAGCTCCAATATTAATGGACTGGAAAACATATTTTGAAGAAAAATTGGATCAAGCTTTTGGGAAACAGCTCACTGACAAGCAGAAATTTGATCTGTACAAATTATTTGAGTTTAAATTTCAAACTGATAAGCATTCTATCACTCCAAGAAGAATAAAAAAATTCATTAATGAATTGGTAGTTCAGGTCATTGAATGGGAGAATGAAATACCGATCAAGTTTTTAGCCTTGTATGTATTACATAGAAATGAAATAAAGGTTAACCCCCGAAAAGTATTGGAGCAAGAAATAATACAAGATGAAAGAACAAGAAATTATTTAGAAGGGGTAGATTGGGTTAAATTCATAGTCGCTGCCTATTATAAAGTAAATCCTGATAGTGCTTTACAAATTGTAATGGGTAATATAATTAAACAAGCTTTAGTGAATAGTGATAAAAATGGGGAGTTAAAGAAGCTACAAGAAGAATATGATTGGTTTGAATATATTTTAAATTTAGTAGTTGAAAATAACTCTCAAGAATGGGCTAAAAGTGAACCAATAACATTTTCAACAGTTGCTAAAACTTTAGATGGTTTGGAAATAAGTTCTACACATATTTCTGAAAGTATATGGGATAATTTGGCTTATAGTATGAATTATCTAAAACAGATAGGCAAACCAAACTCAGAGTTATCAAGGGGTTTCTCTTTGATTTTAAAGCATACATCTGACAAACATTTTGAAAGAGCTGCAAAAAAAGTTTTTAGTATTCTCTTTCCTGAAATTAAAGATGATACTGACGTCAAAGAATACGCTAAAAATTATGCCGATTATATCTTCACATTATATAAATCATGTACTAAGAGAGTAGATAAAAAAAGAGCAATAAGTTTTCTTGGGAATATTAGCTTCCCCAACAATACGAGATTTAATGTTCATTTTGCTGCCCAAACTCAACTATTAAATATAGGATTTCAGAACTTTAAATCGTCTGCATTTAAAATAGAAGGTTTCAATAAAGAAATTAAAGAGATTATTTCTAATGAAAGTATAGAAGAGGAACTTGAGCAATCTGTAAGGGCATTTTTAGTAGCAGGTAAGAAATTAGATTGGGATGGGATTGCACAAGTTTTAATAAATAGAATTAATACTAATCAACCTGCTTTATCGAGCTATGAATTAGGCATATTCTTATTAATTTTGTTTTTAATGGAGTTTCATTCAAAAGGAGAGGCCGGGAAAAAACTTAATAAACTAAGTAATGATGGTATTTTAACAGCGCTAATTGACAAAGCAAAAGGAGATGAATTAACAACCTCGCTTATAATCCTTCAATTGCTGAAATACTATGAACGAATAGATGACATACAACAAAATGCAAAAGTTCCAACGTATGGGAACAATAATGCCGGTTTAAACCTACTGAAGAAAATTTGTGGAAATTCAACTGAAAACCCTCAAATAGTAAAACATATTGCAGATTACGGATGTGAATTCTCTTTTTTCCAAGAGATATTAGATGCGGTAGAACCAAACAAATCTTCATATCCTTTGATTGAAGAAGTAGCGATAAGAATGATAGAAGATGGATGTATAAAGGGTTTAGATGTTTTCAAAATCATAGAAAACTTCGATTCAGTAAGATTTATATATGAGGATGAAAAAGAAGAGAGATTCTTTAAACTTGTTGATCAGCAAAACTTTGATATAAATCAAATTTCAAGTTTAGGAATAATTTCAATTGATGTACTAAATGAACTAATTGAATTAAAAACTGAACTTGGAAGCAACTTGGTCGATAAGGTGAAAAATGATCTCACGGCTTTAGATCCAGAGCAGTGGACTCCTTTATTAGAACAAGAAGATCATGAAATAGGATTATTAATAACTATTATTGAAAATAATTCGGGTCCATTTTTAGCAGAAGATTTTAGCAAAGCACTTTTAGATGTTTCTACAAAAATATTAGAGGAAGAAATAACGCTACAGAAATATAAAGACAAGTGGAAATATCTACCAAAATCACTCGCCCCAAATACAAGATCGACATTTTATGAGCGACTTTTTGCAAAAGCTGTTCAGTATAGAGAAAAAGGGGTATTTCATCTTTTGAGTTTATTCGATGATGAATTCATACAATCTGTAAAGATTGAAGATAAAGCAGACCCATTTATAAAAAATGTTGTAAGCGATTTAATTAATAGTGATGATATTCAACAGTTGTCTTGGGTGGAAGATAATATCGATGTAGTAGTCAAGAGTTATAAGAAGTCAGAAAAAGAAACTCGTCAATATTTAAAAGAAATTATAGAGTCTAAGCACAATGAAGAAGCTAAAGTCAAAGAGAAGATTAGAATCATTTCTGATAAACTTAGCATTGCAATAAAATGGGATGAGAAAGAAATAGATTCTAAAGATGAAGACGAATAATGAAGAAGATTTCTCTTGCCAAAGACTGGTTGTTTGGAATGATACACCAATCTTAAAAATCCCCCATTGCCTCTAACCCATGATTTTGTTAGCCTAAGCGCAACTAAATTATTTGTCTATGACCATCCAGGAATACGTTGATCAGTTAAACCGGAGATTTAAAACGGGGATTTCGCGGGAGCACAGTTACCGGGGCGATTTGCAGTCGCTGCTGGGGGACTTACTGCCCGACCTGCTAACAACCAACGAACCCAAACGCTCCGATGTGGGCGCACCGGATTACATCCTCACCAAAGGCAAAATTCCCGTCGGCTATATCGAAGCCAAAGACATTGACGACCCCGACCTCTCCGGCAAGAAAAAGAACAAAGAGCAGTTCAGCCGCTACAAAGACGGACTCCCCAACCTCATCTTCACCGACTACCTGGATTTTCACCTGTACCGCGAGGGCGAACCCATTACCACCGTTCGCATTGCGGAAGTGCAGGACGGACAGATTGTGGGCAAGCCCGAAAACTACGGGCGGTTCGAGGATATCATCAAAGATTTTGGAACGCATATCGGGCAGACCATCCGCAGTGCGAATAAGCTGAGCAAGATGATGGCCGGTAAAGCCCGGCTGCTGGCGGATGTGATCGAAAAAGCCCTGAATGCCGATGCCGAGTCTGATATCAAAAAATCCGACCGCGTGAATGAGTCGGCCAATAACACGCTTCGGGAGCAGCTTTCGGCTTTTCAGACCGTGCTGATTCATGACATCGGGGCGAAGGAGTTTGCCGATATTTATGCGCAGACCATCGCCTACGGGATGTTTGCCGCCCGGCTGCACGACCCGACCCTCGATACCTTTGACCGCCACGAAGCCGCCGCGCTCATCCCCAAAACCAATCCCTTTTTGCGGAAGCTGTTCCAGTACATTG